>NZ_DHXG01000023.1:11906-46251 GCF_002413585.1 Paracoccus sp. UBA5162 | reverse complement strand
TGCGCCTGGGCATCCTGCAATCCAAGACCGAGGCCTTCCGCCGCCAGAGCCCCGACATGCGCATCGGCGCCGGCGTGCTGGAATTCCTTGCCCACCGGATCAGCACCAACGTGCGCGTTCTGGAAGGCGCGTTGCAGCGGCTTTTCGCCCATGCGAGCCTGTTGCAGCGCGAGATCACGCTGGAGGTCGCCCAGGAATGCCTGGCCGACATCCTGCGCACCAACGACCGCAAGATCAGCATCGACGACATCCAGCGCAAGGTGGCGGAACATTACAACATCCGCCTGGCCGACATGATGGGTCCGAAACGCGCCCGCAACGTCGCCCGCCCGCGCCAGATCGCGATGTATCTGTCCAAGCAGCTGACCTGCCGCAGCCTGCCCGAAATCGGCCGCCGTTTCGGCGGGCGCGACCACACCACGATCATGCACGGCGTCCGCAAGATCGAGGAACTGGTGGGCGAGGACAGCAGCATCGCCGAGGACGTGGCGATGCTGAAACGGCTTCTGGAGGCCTGATCGCGACCGGCGCAGCCTCGCCGCGGCCGGGTTCTGCCGGGTTCCTGACAGGGGCGTGCGCGCCGCGTCGTCCGGGCCCGAAATCCCGCGCATGAAATCCTTGTGACCGCTTCCACGGGCGGTTACAAAACAGGTCCGACAAAGGGCCGTTCCGGCCGCAGGGACAGGGAAAAGCGATGAAATTCTCGATCGAGCGCGCCGTTCTGGTCAAAGCCGTCTCACAGGCCCAATCCGTCGTCGAGCGCCGCAACACGATCCCGATTCTCGCCAATGTGCTGATCGAGGCAACCGCGGACGGCGTCAGCTTCCGCGCGACCGATCTGGACACCGAGGTCGTTGACCGCGCCTCGGCCCGGGTCGAGCGCCCCGGCGCCACCACCGTCAGCGCCGTCATGCTGAACGAGATCGCGCGCAAGCTGCCCGATGGCGCCCTGGTCCAGATCACCTCGGACGACGCGGCGGGCCGGCTGAACGTGCAGGCCGGGCGATCCAATTTCAGCCTTGCCACGCTGCCGCGCGAGGATTTCCCGGTCATGGCCTCGACCGAATACAGCGCCAATTTCGGAGCAAAGGCAGGGGTGCTGCGGCGGCTGTTCGACAAGTCGAAATTCGCCATCTCGACCGAAGAGACGCGCTATTACCTGAACGGCGTCTACATGCATGTCGCCCAGACCGAGGACGGGCCCAGCCTGCGCTGCGTGGCGACCGACGGCCACCGGCTGGCCCGCATCGACGCCCCCCTGCCCGATGGCGCGGCCGAGATGCCGGGCGTGATCGTGCCGCGCAAGACCGTGGCCGAATTGCGCAAGCTGCTGGACGATGACGAGGCCGACATCGCCGTCTCCGTCAGCGAAACCAAGGTCCGTTTCGCCACGCCCGACATCACCCTGACCTCGAAGGTCATCGACGGCACCTTCCCCGATTACAGCCGCGTGATCCCGGTCGGCAACGCCCGCAAGCTGGAGGTGGACGCAGCCGATTTCGCCCGCGCGGTGGACCGGGTGGCGACCGTCAGCAGCGAACGTTCGCGCGCTGTCAAGCTGGCGCTCGAGGCCGACAAGCTGGTCCTGTCGGTGAACGCGCCCGATGCCGGCGCCGCCGACGAGGAACTGATCGTCGCCTATGACGACGACCCGCTCGAAATCGGATTCAACGCCAAATATCTTCAGGAAATCGCCAGCCAGGTCGATCGTGACAATGCGGTCTTCATGTTCAACGGCTCGGGTGATGCGGCGCTGATCCGCGAGGGCAGCGATCAAAGCGCGGTCTATGTCGTCATGCCGATGCGCGTGTGACGCTGAGGCGGCTTTCGCTGGCGCAATTCCGGTCCTGGGCCCGGCTGGATCTGGAACTGGACCGGCATCCCCTGGCGATTCACGGCCCGAACGGATCGGGCAAGACGAACATCCTCGAAGCGGTGTCGATGCTGTCGCCCGGGCGCGGGTTGCGCGGCGCCCCCGCCCCCGATCAGGCGCGGCAGGGGCCCATGGCGGGCTGGCGGATCCGGGCGCGGATCGGCGACCTGCCGGTCGAGACAACCGCCCCGCCCGGCCAGGCGCGCAGCGTCGCCATCGACGACAAGGCGGTCCCGCAGACGGCCCTGGGGCGTCTGCTGCGGATCATCTGGCTGGTGCCCGCGATGGACCGGCTGTGGTCCGACCCGCCCGAGGCGCGCCGGCGCTTTCTGGATCGCGTCACGCTGAGCCTGACACCCGATCATGCCGATCTGGCGCTGACCTATGACAAGGCGATGCGCGAACGAAACCGGCTGCTGAGGGACCAGATCGGCGATCCGGGCTGGTATCGGGCGCTGGAGGCACAGATGGCGCAGGCGGGTGCGGGGCTGACCCGCAACCGGCTGGCGGCGCTGGCGGCGATCATGGACGCTCAGCAAAGCGGCGATTTCCCCGCCGCCCGGCTGACCCTGCTGCCCGGCGAAGGACAGGCCGACGATCCCGATCGGGACAGCATCGCCGACCGGCTTGCCGCGATGCGCCCGCGCGATCTGGCGGCCGGGCGCAGCCTGACCGGCCCGCACCGCGCCGATCTGGGCGCGACCTGGGGGCCGCAGGACATGCCCGCCGCGCTGTCCTCGACCGGCGAACAGAAGGCGCTGCTGCTGTCGCTGATCCTGGCCAATGCCCGCGCCCTGTCGGATCAGCCGGTGATCCTGTTGCTGGACGAGGTGGCGGCGCATCTGGACGCCGACCGGCGCGCGCGGCTTCATGACCAGATCGCGGCGCTGCCCGCGCAAAGCCTGCTGACCGGCACCGGCCCCGAGCTGTTCGACACGCTGGACGCGCGCGCCCGCCGCCTGTCGATCACCCGGGTGAACGGCGCATCCGCCGCGACGGAGGCTTGATGACCCTGCCATTGGAGGCTCTTTGGCTTTACGCCGGCGCGCTGCTGGCAATCTGGCTGACGCCGGGGCCGGTCTGGGTGGCGATCGTGGCCCGCGCCCTGTCCTCGGGCTGGGGCGGGGTCTGGCCGCTGTCGCTGGGCGTGGTCATCGGCGATTTCCTCTGGCCGCTGATCGCGATCTTCGGCCTGTCGCTGATCGCCGGGCAATATGGCGAATTTCTGCTGGTGCTGCGCTGGATCGCGGTTGTCGTCTTCATTGCCATGGGCCTTGCCCTGCTGCGCCACGCGAAGGCGCCGGTGGAAACCGACCGCCGCCTGACCCGGCGCGGCAAATGGGCGGGCTTTACCGCCGGGCTGATGGCGATTGCCGGCAATCCCAAGGCCGCGCTTTTCTATGTCGGGGTCCTGCCCGGCTTTTTCGACGTGGGCCGCCTGACCAGGACCGACATCGCCGTGATCGTCGCCATGTCCGGCGCCATTCCCCTTGCCATGAACCTGGTCATGGGGGCGACCATCGCCGCCGCCCGCGCCCGCCTTGCCACGCCCGCGGGGATGCGCCGGATGACCCGCGTTTCGGGCTTTCTGCTGATCGCGGTGGGGCTTTTCATCGGCGCCGCGAATCTGTGGTCCTGAACGCCGCGGAAAGCTGCGGAAAATGCAGTCATTCCCGTGACATTGCGCGGGCTTCGGCTTATATCGAAAGCAACAAAGGCAGGATAACATCAGATGAGCGAAGCCGCCCCGCAGCAGGCCGAATACGGCGCCGATTCGATCAAGGTTCTCAAGGGACTGGAGGCCGTGCGCAAGCGTCCCGGCATGTATATCGGCGACACGGATGACGGATCGGGCCTGCACCACATGGTCTATGAGGTGGTCGATAACGGCATCGACGAGGCGCTGGCCGGTCATGCCGATTATGTGAAGGTCAAGATCCACGCCGACAGCAGCGTCAGCGTGCGCGACAACGGCCGCGGAATCCCGGTCGATCTGCATGCGGGCGAAGGCGTCAGCGCGGCCGAGGTCATCATGACCCAGCTTCACGCCGGCGGCAAATTCGACCAGAACAGCTACAAGGTCTCGGGCGGGCTGCATGGCGTCGGGGTCTCGGTCGTCAATGCGCTGTCGGACTGGCTGGACCTGCGTGTCTGGCGCAATGGCAAGGAACATTACGCCAGATTCGAGCATGGCGACACGGTCGAACATCTGCGTGTCACCGGCGACGCCGCGCCGGGCGAAAGCGGAACCGAGGTGCGGTTTCTGGCCTCCAACAAGCAACTCGACCCGAACGGCACGTTCAGCAATCTGGATTTCAACTACAAGACGCTGGAAAACCGCCTGCGCGAACTGGCCTTCCTGAACAGCGGCGTGCGCATCATCCTGGAGGACGAGCGCCCGGCCGAAGCCTTGCGGACCGAATTGTTCTACGAGGGCGGCGTGCGGGAATTCGTGAAATTCCTCGACCGCTCGAAAACCCCCGTCATGCCGGAACCGATCTTCATGACCGGCGAGAAGAACGGCATCGGGGTCGAGGTCGCGATGTGGTGGAACGACAGCTACCACGAAACCGTGCTGCCCTTTACCAACAACATTCCGCAGCGCGATGGCGGCGCCCATATGGCGGGCTTTCGCGGCGCACTGACCCGCGTCATCAACGGCTATGCCCAGTCCAGCGGCATCGCCAAGCGCGAGAAGATCGATTTCACCGGCGACGACGCGCGCGAGGGGTTGACCTGCGTGCTGTCCGTCAAGGTGCCTGATCCGAAATTCTCCAGCCAGACCAAGGACAAGCTGGTCTCGTCCGAGGTGCGCCCGGCGGTCGAGAGCCTCGTGAACGAAAAGCTGTCCGAATGGTTCGAGGAAAACCCGGCCGAAGCAAAGCAGATCGTCGGCAAGATCATCGAGGCGGCGCTGGCACGCGAGGCGGCGCGCAAGGCCCGCGAACTGACCCGGCGCAAGACCGCAATGGACGTGGCCTCGCTGCCCGGCAAGCTGGCCGATTGCCAGGAAAAGGATCCCGCCCTGTCGGAATTGTTCATCGTCGAGGGCGATTCGGCGGGCGGTTCGGCCAAGCAGGGCCGGTCGCGCCAGAACCAGGCGGTGCTGCCCCTGCGCGGCAAGATCCTGAATGTGGAACGGGCCCGGTTCGACCGGATGCTGGGCAGCGACCAGATCGGCACGCTGATCACCGCGCTTGGCACCGGGATCGGGCGCGACGAATTCAGCCTGAAGAAGCTGCGCTACCACAAGATCGTCATCATGACCGATGCCGATGTGGACGGCGCCCATATCCGGACGCTCTTGCTGACCTTCTTCTTCCGCCAGATGCCGGACCTGATCGAGGCCGGGCATCTCTATATCGCGCAGCCGCCGCTCTACAAGGTCGGGCGCGGCCGGTCCGAGGTCTATCTGAAGAACGAGGCCGCGCTGGAGGATTACCTGATCCAGCAAGGGGTCGAGGGCGCGGCGCTGCGGCTTGGCGACGGCACCGCGATCACCGGCAACGATCTGGCCCGCGTGGTCGAGGAGGCGCGCGTGACCCGCCGCATCCTGCGCGCCTATCCCACCCATTATCCGCCCCATATCACCGAACAGGCCGCCATTGCCGGGGCGCTGGTACCGGGCCGCGTCGATGCGGATGCACAGGGCGTGGCCAGCGCCATCGCCGCGCGGCTGGACATGATCGCCGAGGAATACGAACGCGGCTGGCAGGGGCGGCCGACGCAGGATGCCGGCATCCGCCTGACCCGCACCCTGCGCGGGGTCGAGGAAAACCGTGTCCTGGACGGGCAGATGCTGCGCAGCGGCGAAAGCCGCCGTCTGGGCGAGATGACCGGCGCCCTGCAAGACATCTATGGCCGGCCCGCGCATCTGGTCCGCAAGGACCGCGACCAGCCCATCTTTGGTCCGCTGGGCCTGTTGCAGGCCATCTTCCTCGAGGGCGAGAAGGGGCTGTCGCTGCAACGCTACAAGGGTCTGGGCGAAATGAACCCCGATCAGCTTTGGGAAACAACGCTCGATCCCGGCGCGCGAACCATGTTGCAGGTCCGCATCGAGGACGTGGCCGAGGCCGAGGATCTGTTCACCAAGCTGATGGGCGACGTGGTCGAACCGCGCCGCGAATTCATCCAGCAGAACGCCCTGTCGGTCGAGAACCTGGATATCTGACAAGGATCGCCGCGATGTCCCCGAACCCCGACCCCTCGCCCGAGGATCTGGCACGGCACAGCCAGAAGATGAAGAAGCTGAAGGTCGCGCGGGACCGGCTGATGGAAACGAAGATCGTCGAGAAGGGCCTGATCATCGTCCATACCGGCAACGGCAAGGGCAAATCCAGCAGCGGGTTCGGCATGATCATGCGCTGCATCGGTCACGGCATGCCCTGCGCGGTGGTGCAGTTCATCAAGGGCACCTGGGACACGGGCGAAAAGCGGGTGCTGACGCAGCATTTCGGCGATATCTGCCGCTTTCACGTCTCGGGCGAGGGCTTCACCTGGGAAACGCAGGACAAGGCCCGCGACATCGCCGCCGCCCGCGCCGGTTGGGAGACGGCCAGAACCCTGATCCGCGATCCGGCGATCCGCATGGTCCTGCTGGACGAAATCAACATCGCCTTCCGCCACGGCTATCTGGACGCGGCCGAGGTGCTGGACTTTCTGGCCGCCGAAAAACCGCCCATGACCCATGTCGTGCTGACCGGCCGCAACGCGCCCGAGGCATTGATCGCGGCCGCCGACCTGGTGACCGAGATGACCTTGCTGAAACATCCGTTCCGGCAGGGCGTGAAGGCGCAGCAGGGCGTCGAATTCTGAGGTTTCCGCCCGTCGCGGCCATCCGGCCCGGCCGGACCGGGCCTTCTTGCAGCGCGCCGGACGGCATCGCAAATGTTTGCCGAACCAATCCGGGCCCTGCGGGTTGACCCGGCAGGCGCGGCAGAAAATCCATGTCGCGTTGCCCGTTTCAATGGATCATGCCCGAATGACCGCACCGCAACTGCCCGATGATGCCGCCCTGTTTCTCGATTTCGATGGCTGCCTGGTCGAGATCGCCGAACGCCCGGATGCCATCATCGTGCCTGCGGACCTGCCCGCCCGGCTGGCCCGGCTGCATCGGCGTCTCGATGGCGCGGTGGCGCTGGTCTCGGGCCGCGACGTGGCCGATCTGCGGCGCTACCTGCCGGATTTTCCGGGCGCCATCGCCGGCAGCCACGGCGCCGAGCTGTCGCTGGACGGCACGCGGATCGAAGCCACCCACGACACCGCGCTGGATGCCGCCGCCCTGCATCGCACCGCGCGCGAGATGGCGGCCCCGCATCCGGCGGTGCTGGTCGAGCCGAAACCCCATGGCGTCGTCATGCATTATCGTGCCGATCCCGCCCTGCGCGGCTTCGTCGAGGACTGCATGACCCGGTTGGCCGAAACCCATCCCGGCATGGCGCTGCAACCCGCCAAGATGGCGGTTGAACTTCGCCCCGCCGGCCGGGGCAAGGATGGCGCCTTGGCCCGGCTGATGGATCTGCCTTCCTTCCGGGGGCGGGTCCCGGTCTATGCCGGCGACGACCTGACCGACGAGCCCGCCATCGCCGAGGCGCAGGCACGCGGCGGCTTCGGGATCAAGATCGGCGACGGCGAAACGGGGGCGCGGCATCGGCTGGCGGATCCCGCGGCGCTGGCCGGGTGGCTGGACGGCGCGCTGGCGCAATGCGGATGAAAGGGTAAGGGGTCATGTCTCGTCTTGTCGTGGTATCCAATCGCCTGCCGCTGGGGGACAATCCCTCGGGCGGCCTCGTCGTGGCGCTGGAGGACGCGCTGCGCGGTTCGGGCGGGTTGTGGATCGGCTTTTCGGGCGAGCAGGTCGAGGATCCCTCCGACGATCTGGTCTTTCACCAGGGCGCCCGGTTCGAACGCGCCGCCTTCGACCTGTCCCCCCGCGATCACGACGCCTATTATCTGGGCTATTCGAATTCCGTCCTCTGGCCCTTGTGTCATGGCCGCGCCGATCTGACCCGGATCCTGCCCGAACATGTCGAGGGATACCGGCGGGTCAATGCCCGCATCGCGCGGATGATGCTGCCGCATCTGAAACCGGATGACCGGATCTGGGTGCAGGATTACCAGCTTTTCCCGCTGGCCTCGGAACTGCGCAAGCTGGGGGTCGAAGCCCGGATCGGGCATTTCCTTCACATTCCCTTTCCCGGCCCGGCCGATTGCGCCGCCCTGCCCAATCCCGGCGAATTGTTCGAATGGCTGTCCTGCTATGACCTTCTGGGATTCCAGGCGCAGCGCGACCTGTCCAATTTCACCGAAAGCGCGCGGCAATTGTCGCGGATCGAGATGCAGCAGGATGACCGGCTGACGCTTCTGGACCGGCCGCTGCGCGCGGCTGTCTTTCCCATCGGCATCGACACCGCCGCCTTCATCGAAGAGGCCCGCACCGCCCCCGACGAGGACCGGATGCGCAGCCTGACCGGGGCGCAGATGATGATCGGCGTGGACCGGCTGGATTATTCCAAGGGTATTCCGCAGCGGTTTCGCGCCTTCCAGTTGCTGCTGGAAAACAATTCCGACCTGATCGAGAAGATCTCGTTCTTGCAGATCGCCCCGCCCACCCGCGAGGCGGTCGAGGCCTATCAGGACATCCGCGAGGAAACCGAACATCTGGCCGGGCGCGTCAATGGCCAGTTCGCCACCGTCAACTGGACCCCGATCCGGTTCATCCACCGTCCGATTCCGCGCAACCTGCTGGCCGGCCTCTACCGGCAGGCGCGGATCGGGCTGGTCACGCCCCTGGCCGACGGGATGAACCTCGTGGCCAAGGAATATGTCGCAGCGCAGGACGTGTCCGACCCCGGCGTGCTGATCCTGTCGCGCTTTGCCGGGGCCGCCGAGACGATGCAGGACGCGCTGATCATCAACCCGCACGATCCCTGGGAACTGGCCGAGGCGATGGCGCGGGCCATGCGCATGTCCGCCAATGAACGCCGCCGCCGCCATTCGGCGCTGCTGCAGGGCGTGGTGGAACGTGATGTCGGCTGGTGGTCGGCGAGTTATCTGCACGCCCTGGGCTGATCCGGCCGCAATGCGGGCCGGCGGGCCCGGTCACGCCGTCGCCGAAGCCCCGGACCTGGCCGCCACGACAGGCGCGCGGGATCACGACCGAATCCCCGGCTGCCGGGGCCGAGGGGATGATCGCGACATCGCCGCCGCGGCCGGAACCGTCGTTCCCGGATGGCCGCATTCTTCGGCTCTTGCCCACGGAGCGGGCAGAATTCCGGTTTCTTGCCGCATCGCGGCATCATCGCCCCGGCGGATTGGTGACAGGCATCGAATCATCGCGCCAGATGGCAATACCGAGGTCAAGAAAGCCTCGGCTTCCTCCCTCGGCCCGGATCAAGGGCCAGCCGCCGAACCCTGCCGCCCCCCTCCTCCTCCCCGCGGCCAGGGATTCGGCGGCTTTTTCCATCTCTCCGGGCTGTCTGGAAACATCACGGGGCGGATCAGGGGCTGCCGGTTCCCGTATCGTCCGACCGGCCGGAACGGTCTGGGGCGGTCAGCGACAGGATCCGGCGGATGGCGGCGGGATAGCCCTCGATTCCCAGACCCGCGATCACCCCGTCGGCGCGCTGCGAGACATAGGAATGGTGGCGAAAGGCCTCGCGCCGATGGACCTGGCTGATATGGACCTCGATCACGGGGCCGTCAAAGGCGTTCAGCGCGTCCAGCACCGCGACCGAGGTATGGGTCAGCGCGGCGGGGTTGATGACGATGCCGCAGGCCGCCTCGCGCGCCTCGTGGATCCAGTCGATGATCTGGCCTTCCCAGTTCGATTGCAGGAACCGGATCTCGTGGCCGCCCGCCGCCTCGCGGCACAGACGCTCGACATCCTCAAGCGTCTCGTGGCCATAGATCTCGGGCTGGCGCTTTCCCAGCAGGTTCAGGTTCGGGCCGTTCAGGACATGGATGACGGGCATGGGCTTCCTCGTGCGCGGGACTGGCCCTTGCTAGCGCGGCGCGGCGGCGCTGTCAGCCCCGTTCGCCGGCCAGCCCCCGCGCCATCAGCGCCCTGACCACCGCGGCGTCCCAGCCGTGATGGCCGGCCGCCGCGCTCAGGATCGTGGCTTTCGCGACCAGCGCGACCGGGGTCGCATCGCCGCCCGGGACCGCGCCGGTCCCGGCGATCCAGGCCCCGGCGGCATAGTCGAAATCGCCCACCGCGCCCCGGATCGGGCGGCTGGCGATCACGACCAGCACACCCGCGGCCCCGGCCCGGCGGATGGCCTGCCCGGTCAGCCCGCGATCGGACGGGACGTTCCCGGCGCCGAATCCCGCCAGCACGATGCCGCGAACGCCGCGCGCGACCAGGTCGTCGATCATGCCCGCCATCAGCCCCGCCGGCTGGATCGGCACGCAGGGCAGTTCGACCACCGGATGATCGTCGAGGGCGGCCCGGATCGCATCCAGCTGCGCCCGGATCAGCCCGGCATCGATCGGCCGCGCCCTGTCCGCCGGCGCGTCCGAGACGGCCGGCATCGCCATCCCCGTCCGCGCAAGCGGGGCCGCATGCGGGGTCTCGAACGCGGCGAAATCCCGGGTCGATACCTTCAGCGCCCGGTTCCCGCGCATCAGCGTGCCGTCAAAGAGGATCGTGACCCCGGCGATCCCCAGCCGCGCGGCCTCCAGCGCGCCGCAGAGATTGGCGAAGCCGTCGCTGCCGGCATTCAGAACCAGCCCTGCGGCGGATTCGCGAAACAGCGGAAGCTGCGCGCCGGTCAGGATCACCGGCGCCGCCAGACCGGCGCGCGCCCGGCCGCGGGCATCGAAGACGTTCAGCAGCAGCGGCAGGGCCGCGGCGGTGAAATCCATCGTGTCGGTGCCGTGCAGGATCACGAAAGCGTCGAAATCCTCGTGCAGATCAAGAATGCGTCCGGCCATCCGGCACCAGTCCTCGGGACGGACCTCGCTGCTGTCCAGCGTGCCGGTGGGGCTGTCGAAATGCAGACCGGTATCGAAATGGATCCGCGCCCATGGCATGGCAGCAGTCAGCGACGGACCCAGCAGGCGGTCCACGGTCTCGGCGAAACGCGCCGCCGGCATCGGGGCCAGCGGTTTGCCGATGCTGCTGATCGTGCCGCCGGTATTGATGATGCAAATCCGCATGTGGTCCTGCCTCGCCTGCCCCATCCCGGCACGCGCCGGCGCCGAAATCAACCGGTCGCGTAAAAGGGGCCGGACGAACCGCGCCCCCCGACCGCCGGGCCCCTGTCCCGCTACGCGCTCAGCGGCTCGGGCGCGATGGCCGCATCATCGTCGGCATCCTCGTCGCTGGTGTCGGGCGCGATCATCTCGGCCACGCATTTCGACAGCGTGACCATGCCCAGATGGGTGCCATCCTCGTCCACGACATTGCCGCGCGAGACCTCGGCATTGGTCATGGCGCGCGCGGCCTCTTCCAGCAGGGTCGTGGCCGGCAGGCTGACGGGGCTTTCGGCACGTTTGCCACGCCGCATGATCGTGCGCACGGTGATGACATGGCCGCGCCGGATATCGCGGACGAAATTGCTGATGTAATCGTCGGCGGGCCGCAGCACGATCTGTTCGCCGGTGCCTTGCTGGATGATGCGCCCGTCGCGCAGGATCGCGATCTGGTCGCCCAGCTTCAGGGCTTCGTCCAGATCATGCGTGATGAACATGATGGTCTTGCGCAACTCGGCCTGCAAATCCAGCAGAACCGACTGCATGTCGGTGCGGATCAGCGGATCCAGCGCCGAGAAGGCCTCGTCCATCAGCAGGATCTCGGCGTCGTTGGTCAGGGCGCGGGCCAGACCCACGCGCTGCTGCATCCCGCCCGACAACTGGTTGGGATAGCTTGCCTCGAAGCCCTCCAGCCCCACGCGGCTGATCCAGCGGCGGGCGCGTTCCTCGGCCTCGCGGGGCTTCACGCCCTGCACGGCCAGTCCGTAGGTCGTGTTCTCCAGCACCGTCCGATGCGGGAACAGCGCGAATTTCTGGAACACCATCGCGGTCTTCTGGCGGCGGAACTGGCGCAGTTCGGATTGCGACATCTGCACCACGTCGCGATTGTCGAAGATGACCTCTCCGGCGGTCGGGTCGATCAGCCGGTTGATGTGCCGGATAAGGGTGGATTTGCCCGATCCCGACAGCCCCATCACCACCTGGATCCGGCCCGCCGGAACCGTCATGTTGATGTTGTCCAGCCCAAGGACGTGATCGTGTCTGGCCTTCAGTTCGTCCTTGGTCATCCCGGCCTTGACGTCGGCCACGTGGCGTTCGCCGTTCCTGCCGAAAATCTTGTAGAGGTTGCGGATCTCGATGTCGTGGGTGGCTTCAGCCATGCTGCGCCTCCAGATGTCTTTGCAGACGCTTGCCATAGGCCTGCGTCGCGCGGTCGAAGATGATGGCGATGGCGACGATGGCCAGGCCGTTCATCACGCCCAGGGTGAAATACTGGTTGTTGATCGCCTGCAGCACCGGCTGGCCCAGCCCCCGCACCCCGATCATCGAGGCGACGACGACCATCGCAAGGCTCATCATGATGGTCTGGTTGACGCCGGCCATGATCGTCGGCAGCGCCAGCGGCAATTGCACATCCTGCAGCTTCTGCCGCGGGTTCGAGCCGAAGGCCTCGGCGGCCTCCAGCACGTCGGCGGGGACCTGGCGGATGCCCAGATTGGTCAGCCGGATCACCGGCGGGACGGCATAGATGACGACCGCGATCACGCCCGGCACCTTGCCGAGGCCGAAGATCATCACCACCGGGATCAGATAGACGAAGCTGGGCATGGTCTGCATCATGTCCAGGATCGGCGTGACCGATGCGTTGGTGCGTTCCGACCGCGCCATCAGGATGCCGATGGGAATGCCGATCACCACCGCGATCAGGGTGCAGACCGTGACCATGGCGATGGTGCGCATCGTGTCTTCCCACATGCCGAAAAAGCCGATCAGCAGCAGCGCGACCACGGTTCCGCCGACGATCTTCCAGCTGCGGCTCAGGCCCCAGACAAGGCCGCCGATCGCGGCCAGCACGAGGATCCAGGGGCTGTCGATCAGCAGGTTCTCGATGAAGATCAGCAAGACCTGGATCGGTTGGAACAGCTGTTCCAGGGTCTCGCCATAGGCGCGGGTGAAATCCCGGAAGGCGCCGTCGATCGCGATGCGCATGGCGCGCAGATCGCCGCGGCTCATTGATGGGAAAGTGACGAAGTCCATGCGGTTTTTCTTCTTTTGCAGGGGTTCGGGTCAAGGCGAAACGGGGCGCCTCGGCGCCCCGTCCATGATGGCGGTCAGAGCGCGTCCTTCACCTTCTGGGCGATATCCTCGGACACCCATTCGGACCAGACCTGCGGATAGTTTTCCAGGAAATAGAAGGCGCCGTCCTCGTTCGTGGCCTGATTGTCGCCCATCCAGGCCAGAAGCTCGTTCACGGTGTCGTTCGACCAGGCGCGCTTGCCCAGGTAATCCATCGTGACGGCATTGCTGTCGGCGAATTCCTTGGTCACGGCGGTGAACACTTCCGAACGCGGCCATTCGTTCAGCTTGGGTTCGGGACAATTGTTCACGACCGTGCAATTGTCCCATTCCTCGCGGTCATGTTCCACGCCCAGGTCCAGCTTGGTCATGTCGTACTTGCCCAGGATCGCGGTCGGTGCCCAGTAATAGCCCAGCCACCCCTGGTCCTGGTTGAAGGCGCGCGCGATCGAGCCGTCAAGCCCGGCGGCCGAACCGGAATCGACCAGCTCGAACCCCTTTTCCTCGCCCTTCAGCGCGCGGAACTGATTGGCGGTGATGATCTGGCAGGCCCAGCCCGAGGGGCAGTTGAAGAAGGCGCCCTTGCTGCTGTCCTCGGCGCCGGGGAACAGGTCGGGGCGCGCCATCGCATCCTCGATGGTCTTGATGTCGTTTTCCTCGGCCAGCTTGGTGGGCACCCAGAAGCCTTCAATGCCGCCATCCTTCAGGATCTCCGACGCGATGACGATCCGGCCCTCCTTCTGCGCGGCCTCCAGCGGCACCTTGACCGCGTTCACCCACAATTCGGGCGCGACATCGGGTTCGCCCTTCTCGTTCATCGAGGTGAAGGTCGGCACGGTATCGCCGGTGACCAGCGCGACGTCGCAGCCGTAACCTTCTTCCAGGATGACCTTGTCGACCCAGGCGGCCAGACCGGCCGAGGCCCAGTTCATTTCGGCAATCGTCACCTCGCCGCAATCCTCGGCGGCAAAGGCGGCCGGCGCGGCCAGAAGAAGGCCGGTCACGGCGAGGGTGGTCTTCAGCAATGTCATGCAGGATCCTTTCTTTTCTTTCGGATTTCCGGGGCCCTCCCTGCAGGCCCCGCCGCGCGGGGCGCGGCAACAACATTCACGCACCATAAGGCACAGACCCAACCTTGTCACATATTTGCGACACAAATCTTGTAAATAATTGTTATCTATCAGGTATTTCAGGGCCGCCATGGGCGATTCGCGACACGCCCGGACCCGTCGCGGCGATCCGGGAATCGCCCCCGGTCCCGGGTTGCGGCGCTGCGGTCACGCGCCGGCCCGGACTATTGCATTTTCGTCACCCTCGCGATGATCGTCATGCCATCACGGAACGGCGGGATTGCATGGAAAGTTTGTTTGACGCTACGTTCGCCTCCAGGTTGCCCGGCGCGGTGCATCCCCGGAGTTCCCCGGATGCCGCGCGGATCAGGAGTATGTCATGACGATCATTCGCATCCTTTCGCTGTGCTGCGCCGGCAGCGCCGTCGCAGCCTCGGGCGCGCTTGCCGGCGGCTATGTCGCGCCGGTCGCGCCCGTCACGGATGTCGCCA
This sequence comes from Paracoccus sp. UBA5162, assembly GCF_002413585.1. Lineage (NCBI taxonomy): Bacteria > Pseudomonadati > Pseudomonadota > Alphaproteobacteria > Rhodobacterales > Paracoccaceae > Paracoccus > Paracoccus sp. UBA5162. Next base: position 31,546 of record NZ_DHXG01000023.1, on the reverse strand, counting down.
TCATCCCGGCGCCCGTCGCGCCACCCGTCGCCGACTGGTCCGGCGCCTATGTCGGCGGTTCGCTGGGCTATGTCTTCGGATCGGATGATCGTGTCGGCGTCAGCGATCCGGCCGATAACCTGATCGCGGCTCCCGGTTCGGTCGATCTGTCGGGCGCGACGATCGGCCTGCATGGCGGCTATCGCTGGCAGCGCGCGATGGGCGGCCGCCAGATCGTCTTCGGCCCGGAACTGTCGGTGCAGACAAGCAAGGTGGACGACGAATTCGACAATGGCAGCTTCGCCGCCCGGTCCGAGATGAAGCAGCTTGTCGCGCTGCGGTTCAAGACGGGGGTGCTGAACGCCGCCGGAAACACGCTGTTCTACGGCCAGCTCGGCGCGGCGCGCGGCGATTTCGACTACAAGGTCCAGGGCGCCGGAATGGATTACGACGACGGCTTCAAGGCGAATGCCCTGATGGCCGGCCTGGGCGTCGAACGCAAGGTGACCGACCGCTGGTCCGTCTTTGGCGAATACGAATATCGCGGCTTCGACAAGAAGAAGGTCACGGATGCGAACGGATTTACCAGCGAAGCCACGCCGGAACATCATTCGGTCAAGCTGGGCGTGAATTTCAGCTTCTGATCCTTCCACGATCCCCAAGGGGCCGGCCGCCTGGCGCGACGGCCCTTTTTCATGCCCGGTCGTGCCGGGGCCGGGCCGGGCGCCGCGCGGTCCGGCCGGCCGGCAGCGGCAGGGCGCGTGTCCCGCAGGCCACGGCGATGCCTTCGGGCACCAGTTCCGTCAGCGCCGGATCGTCGCAGGCCAGACCGCCGGTATAGGCCCCGAAGGCGGGCAGGATCAGGTGATCGGCGCCGATCAGGAAACAGCGCCGCCGCTGGCCCGCCAGCCGGATGCAGGGATGGAAATGCCCGGACACGTCGGGGCCTGCCCCGGCCTGATGGCGCAGGACCAGACCCTCGCGGATCTGGTCGCACCCCGTCCCCGGCAGGCGCGCGTCGATCCGGCCCGGATCGTGATTGCCGCTGATCCACAGCCAGCGCCGGCGCGCGGCCATGGCGGACAGCCGGGCACAGACCTGATCGGGCAGCGAACCGGCCGCGGCGTCATCGTCGAACCCGTCGCCCAGGCTGACGATCGTTTCCGGATCGGTCGCCGCGACCTCGGCGGTCAGCCGGTCCAGCGTGGCCTGAACCTCGTAGGGGGGCAGCAGCGCGCCGCCGCGGCGGGCCATGCGTTCGGACTTGCCCAGATGCAGATCGGCCACGATCAGCCAGCGGCGGGCCGGCCAGAACAGCGCCCCCGATGGCCGCGCCTCCAGCCTCTGGCCGTCGAAATCGAACCCATAGCCGGTCACGCAAGCCCCGCCTCTGCCATCAATGCCGCCGCCTCAGCCTCGGCCAGCCGCTCGCGTCCCTGACCCGCGATCGGCACCCGGCCCACCTCCAGCAGCAGCGGCGCGGCCAGCGGCGTGACCCGGTCCAGCACGCGGTGATCGTGCCGGGACGAGCGGTCCAGCATCTCCTCGATCCGGTCGAAATCCACAAGCCCCCGGCGCGCCTCGTCGGCGGTGATCCGCAGCAGCAGATGGTCGGGATCATAGCGGCGCAGCGTGTCATAGAGGATATCGCTGGAAAATGTCGCCTGCTTGCCCGACTTGCGGCTTCCGGGCAGGTTGCGCTGGATCAGGCCCGCGATCACCGCGACGTTGCGAAAGGTCCGCTTCATCACCGCGTTGCCGGCCAGCCAGTCGCCCAGACCGGCCCGCAGCGCCGCCCGGTCCAGCAGCGGCGCGGGATCGCGCACCGGATCCAGCGACCAGATCAGCAGCGCGTAATCGGTGGACAGAAAGCCCAGCGGCCCCAGCCCGGCATCCTCCATCGTGCGCGTCATCAGAAGGCCCAGCGTCTGCAGCGCGTTCCGCCCGGCAAAGCCATACAGCGCGAAATGCCAGCGGCCCTGATAGGGGAAACTTTCGCTGACCAGCACCCCGTCGCGCGGCAGCCCCCCGATCCGGGCCTGCAGATCCAGCCAGTCGCGGGTATCGGGCGGCAGCGCGGCATGATGCGAAGGCTCGCCGATCAGCGCCTGAACCCGGTGCGAAAGCTGGGTCGATGTGGCCAGCTTCACGCCGGAAAACACCGCGATCCGGGGCTGTCGGGCGGGCTGTCTGGTCACCTCGACAACCATCTCGCGCAGCCCGTCATAGCGCACGGTCTGACCGCCGATCAGAAAGGTGTCGCCGGGGCTCAGGCTGGCGGCAAAGGCTTCCTCGACCTCGCCCAGCGGCGCGCCGCCGCGCCCGCGCAGCCGGACCTTCAGCATCTCGGCCTCGACGATGGTGCCGACATTCATCCGCAGGTTCCGCGCCGCGCGCGGGTCGCGCAGCCGCCACAGCCCGTCGCGCAGCATCAGCCGCTGCCAGCGGTCATAGGCCCGCAGCGCATAGCCGCCGGTCGCCGCGAAATCCAGGCAGGCGTCGAAATCGGCGCGCGTCAGGCCGCGATAGGGCCCGGCCTCGCGGACCTCGCGGAACAGCGCCTCGGCGTCGAAGGGCCCGGCGCAGGCGGTCAGCCCGATATGCTGGCACAGCACGTCCAGCGGGCCGGGGCCACGCGGATCGCCGTCCAGATCGCGTTCCGCCACGGCCTCCAGCGCGGCCACGCATTCGATCACCTCGAAGCGGTTGGCGGGCACGATCCGGGCGCGCGAGGGCGCGTTGTAGCGATGGTTGGCCCGCCCGATCCGCTGCACCAGCCGCTTGACGTTCTTCGGCGCGCCGACCTGGATGACCAGATCGACCGCGCCCCAGTCGATGCCCAGATCGAGGCTGCCGGTCGCGACCACCGCCCGCAAGGCACCCGCCGCCATCGCCGCCTCGACCCTCTGCCGGGCCTCGCGGGCAAGGCTGCCGTGATGCAGGCCGATGGGCAGGTTATCCTCGTTCGCAGCCCACAGGGCCTGAAAGAACAGTTCCGCCTGGGCGCGGGTGTTGATGAAGATGATCGTGGTCCTGGCGGCCTTCACCTGTTCCAGCACTTCGGGGATGGCGTGGTGCCCGCCGCCGCCGGCCCAGGGCGCGGGCCGGGCCGTGGGCAGCATGGCGATGTCGGGATCGGGACCGGGATCGGCATGGATGATCGCCGCGCCGCCCATGAAATCGGCCAGGGCGGCCGGGTTTTCCACCGTCGCCGACAGCCCGGTCGCCAGCAGCCCCGGCGACAGCGCCTTCAGCCGCGCCAGGCACAGCATCAGCTGGTCGCCGCGCTTGTTTTCGGCCAGCGCGTGCAATTCGTCCAGCACCACCCGCCGCAGGCCGCCAAAGATCGCGGGCGCCTGTTCGTAGGACAGCATCAGCGCCAGGCTTTCCGGGGTGGTCAGCAGGATGTCGGGCGGATCGACCCGCTGCCGGGCGCGCTGCGCGGGGCGGGTGTCGCCGGTCCGGTCCTCGATCCGGACCTTCAGCCCCAGATCGGCCACGGGCCGGGCCAGGTTGCGCGCGATATCCGCCGTCAGCGCCTTCAGGGGCGAGACATACAGCGTGTGCAGCCCGCCCGGCGGCTCGCGCAGCGCGACCAGCGAGGGCAGGAACCCGGCCAGCGTCTTGCCGCCGCCCGTCGGCGCGATCAGCAAGGTGTCGCCCTGCGCCGCAAGCAGCGCGATCTGGTGCGGATGCGGCTGCCAGCCCTGGCGGGCGAACCAGTCCCGGAACGCGCCCGGCAGCGTCACGGCAGCATCTCTTTCAGGCTGTCCAGCCGGTCGGCCTCGGCCGCCGGCTTGTCCCAGCGAATGCGGCTGATGCGGGGAAAGCGCATGGCGATGCCCGATTTGTGCCGCCCCGATTCGTTCAGCCCCTCGAAGGCGACTTCCAGCACCAGTTTCGGCGCGACGGCGCGGACCGGGCCGAAACGGTCCACGGTGTTGGTGCGCACGAAGCGGTCCAGTTCGCGCAATTCCTCGTCGGTAAAGCCGAAATAGGCCTTGCCGACCGGGACAAGCTGGTCGCCATCCCACAGCCCGAAGGTGAAATCGCTGTAAAAGCCGGACCGTTTGCCATGCCCGCGCTGCGCGTAAAGCATCACCGCATCGACCACCATCGGGTCGCGCTTCCACTTGAACCAGGGCCCGCGCGGCCGGCCGCCGACATACGGGCTGTCGCGGCGCTTGATCATCACCCCCTCGATCACCGCGCTTGGCGGGTCGGCGCGCAAGGCGGCCAGATCGTCCCAGGTGGCGAAATCCAGCAGCGGCGAGACATCGATCCGGTCGCTGCCGAAATCCGCGCCGTCCAGCACCGCGCGGCGTTCGGCAAGGGGCAGGCCGCGCAGATCGCGGCCCTGCCAGATCATCAGGTCATAAAGGCGCAGCCCGGCCGGGTGGCTGTCCAGCATCGCGCGGCTGATCGCCTTGCGGTTCAGCCGCTTTTGCAGATCGCCGAACACCGCCACCTCGCCGTCGCGGCGCACCAGCAATTCGCCATCCGCCGCACCATCGAAATTCAGCGCCTCGATCACATCGGGAAAGGCGGCGCCGATATCCTCGCCGGTGCGGGAATACAGCCTGCGCACCCCGCCGTCATTGATCGCCTGCACGCGGATGCCGTCCCATTTCCATTCCGCCATGTATTCGTCCGGATCGAAGCCGCGAAGCTGGTCCAGATCGACCGGCGTGGACAGCATGACCGGCCGGAACGGCGCGCGGGCGGCATGTTCGGGCCGCGCCCCGCCCGCGATCCAGTCGAACAGCGGCCGGTAGGGCGGCTTCAGCCCGTGCCAGATCTCCTCGATATCGGCGACCTCGGGTTCGCCCATCTCGGCCAGCGCGATCCGGGCCATGCGCGCGGACAGCCCGACGCGCATGTTGCCGGTGGCCAGCTTCAGAAACGCCAGCCGCTGCGACGGGCCCAGCCGGTCCAGCATCGCGGCGATGGCAGCAGGCAGCCCGGCCTTGCCGGTATCCGACAGCAGCGTCACCGCCTCGTGCAACGGCACGTCCTGATCGCCGTCGCCCTGCCACAGCAGCGCGATCGTCTCGGCCAGATCGCCGACGAAATCGTAGGACAGCGCGAAAAGCTGGTCATCCACCCGCTCTGCCATCAGCCCGCGCAACAGGCTGGGGGTGACGGCGCGCAGCTTCAGATCGCCGGTCAGCGCGGCCAGGGCATAGCCGCGATCGGGATCCGGCGTGGTTTCCAGATAATGCCGCAGCAGCCGCAGCTTGGCGTTGCGGGCGGGGGTAAAGGCCAGCCGTTCCAGCAGATGCGCGAACGCCTTCATTCCGGCTCGTCCTCATAGCCCACAAGGCGCAGCGGGCGGGCGGGGATGCCCTGCAATTCGCACCAGCGCAGCAAGCCTTCCTCGGCGCCGTGGGTGATCCAGACCTCGGACGGGGACAGCTCGCGGATCGTCGCCGTGACCTGCGGCCAGTCCACGTGATCGCTGACGACCAGCGGCAGTTCCACGCCCCGCTGGCGCGCCCGCGCGCGGACCTGCATCCAGCCCGAGGCAAAGCCGATCACCGGGTCGCGGAAGCGCTGAACCCAGGGGCTGGCAAAGGCCGAGGGCGGCGCGATGACCAGGTGCGCGGGCACGTCCTCGGCGGTGGCGGGAATCAGCGCGCCCAGCGCGATTCCCTGTTCGATGTGGTAATCGCACAACCGCTGCAAGGCGCCGTGAATGGCGATGGGCCCGTCGATCCCGGCCGCGCGGGCCAGCGCGATCAGCCGCTGCGCCTTGCCCAGCGCATAGGCGCCGATCAGGTGCGGGCGGTCGGGAAATTCGGCCATGCTGGCCAGAAGGCGGGCCATTTCCTGCGCCGGATCGGGATGGCGGAAGACCGGCAGGCCAAAGGTCGCCTCGGTCACGAAGACATCGCAGGGAACCGGCTCGAACGGGGCGCAGACGGGGTTCGCCCGGCGGCAGTAATCGCCCGAGACGACGATCTTCGGCCCCGCGCCCGGCTGCACCGCGATCTGGGCCGAGCCGAGGATATGCCCGGCCGGATGAAAGCTGACCTGGGTGTCGCCGACCCGCAGCGGGCCTTCGGCGACCTGCCGCGTCCGGGCAAAATCCGTGCCATAGCGGATTGCCATGATGTCCAGCGTCTGGCGCGTGGCCATGACCGCGCCATGTCCCGCGCGGGCATGATCGCCATGGCCATGCGTGATCAGCGCGCGGGGAACCGGGCGGATCGGGTCGATGAAGAAATCGCCGGGCGGGCAGTAAAGCCCGGCTTCGGTCGGGTGCAGGATCTGGTCGGCGCGCATGGGTCCAAGATGGCGAACATATCGTGAAAATCAACGCGGCAGGCGCAGCGGCCGGCCCTCGAAGATGGTTTCCATCGAGAAAACGCCGGTGACGCGTTCCAGATCCATGTCGGCGATCAGCGCCTTGTAGCAAAGATCGTAGCCGGCCATCGAGGTCGTCACCAGCTTGGCCATGTAGTCCCATTCGCCGCCGATCCGGTGAAATTCGGCGATCTCGGGGATCGATTCGACACGGGCACGAAATCGTCGCGCCCAGGCGTCATCGTGATGGCGGGTGCGGATCATCACGAAGACGGTCAGGTGCAGGCCCGCCCGGCCGGCATCGATCAGCGCCCGGCTGCCTTTCAGAACACCCGCGTCGGTCAGCTTCTGCAGCCGCCGCCAGCAGGCATTCTGCGACAGGCCGATGCGGTCGGCCAGGGCGCGCTGCGACAGCGTCGCATCCTGTTGCAGCGCCGCGAGGATGCGGTGGTCGATATCGTCGAATTGCGGCGTCTGTTCGTTCATCTGAACGTCAGATTAGGGGTATTTCCACAACGAAGAAATCAAATTCTGCATCTTTCCGTGTCATCCTTGGCGGAAAGGAAGGGTGATGAGCATGGATTTCTTCGACCGGTTCCGGGCCGCCCTGGGGGCGCCAGAGACCCTGCATGACAGCATGATCGGCCGCGACGCGGTGATCGAGGGGCCGTTCGGGCCGCGGCGGATGATCTATGCCGATCACGTCGCCTCGGGGCGGGCGCTTTTGCCGGTGGAACACGCGATCCTGCGCGATGTGCTGCCCTGGTATGCCAACAGCCATACCGAGGCCAGCCATTGCGGCGCCATGATGACCCGCCTGCGCCGCGCCGCGCGGGCCGAGATCCTGCGCTGCACGGGCGGCGGGCCGGAACATGCGGTGATCTTTGCCGGGTCGGGCGCGACGGCGGGGATCAACCGGCTGGTTCACCTGTTCGGGGTCGGGCCCGGCTGGACGGTGCTGATCGGCCCCTACGAGCATCATTCCAATATCCTGCCATGGCGCGAAAGCGGCGCGCGCGTGGTCGAGATCCCCGAGGCGCAAGGCGGCGGGCCGGACCTTGCGGCGCTGGGCGCGGAACTGGCGGCGGGCGGGCCGGTGATGGGTGCCTTTTCGGCGGCCTCGAACGTGACCGGCGCGCTGACCGACGTGGCGGCGGTGACCCGGCTGTTCCGGCAGGCGGGCGCGCGGATCGTCTGGGATTATGCGGGCGGCGCGCCCTATCTGCCGATCGACATGGGTTTGGGGATGGATGCGGTCGTCGCCTCTCCGCACAAGTTCATCGGCGGGCCGGGGGCATCGGGCGTGCTGATCCTGCGCCGCGACGCGGTGGTCGCGGACCGCCCCAGCCTGCCGGGCGGCGGCACGGTGCGTTTCGTGAATGCCGAGGGTCACGATTATGCGGCATCCGTCGAGACGCGCGAGGAGGCCGGCACGCCGAATGTCGTGGGCGATATCCGCGCGGCGATGGTCTTTGCGCTGAAGGATGCGGTCGGGCAGGAGTGGATCGATGCGCGCCACGCGATGTGGCTGCGCAAGGCGGCGCGGCTTCGGGACGTGCCGGGCCTGCAGATGCTGGGCAACCCGGCGGCGGCGCGGCTGCCGATCCTGTCGTTTCGAATCCGCGACGGCCGCGGCGGCTTCGTGCACCAGCAGCTTGCGACGCGGATGCTGTCGGATCTGCATGGCGTTCAGGCACGGGGCGGCTGCGCCTGCGCCGGGCCCTATGTGCACCGCCTGCTGGGGATCGGTGCGGCGGAATCGCGGCGGCTGCGGACCGCGATCCTGCGCGGCGACGAGATCGAGAAGCCCGGCTTCGTGCGGCTGAACCTGTGCTGGGCCGCCCCCGAGGCCGAGATCGACGCGATCCTGTCCGCGATGACCGACCTGGCCCGCCATGCCGCGGAGCACCTGCACCGCTATCGCTGCGATCCGGCGACCGCCATCTTCACGCCCGTCGCGGCCTGAGGGCGGGGTCACGGCCACCGCGCCGGGCGCGATGGCGCAAAGACCGGCGACTAGGCCGCCGGCGGCGGCCGTCTGACCGGGGGCGGCTGGCGCGACAGCTGCACCGCAAGGATGCCCGCCATGATGATCGCGACGCCGATCACGTCGCTGATCCCAAGGCTTTCGCCCAGCAGGACCGCACCGATGGTCACCCCGAAGAACGGGCTGAGGAAATGGAACGTCGCGGCCCGGACGGCGCCGATCCGGCGGACCAGCTCGAACCAGACCCAGGTCGCCAGAAGGCCCGGCACCAGCACGGTATAGAAGAAGGCCACGGCAAGCCGGGGCGTGATGGTGGCGTCCCATGTCTCGATGAACGGGGCGATCAGGCCCAGGGCGGCGGCGCCGACCAGCATCTGCAAGCCCACGATCATCATCACGTTGCCGCCCGAACTGGCGCCCCGCACGCTGAGCGTGGCAATGGCCAGCGCCAGCGAGGCCACGAAGCCCAGGGCGATGCCGAACGGATCGCTGCCGCCCTGCAACCGCGCCCCCATGATGATGGCAACGCCGACAAGACCCAGCACCAGCCCCGCGACCCCCGTCGGTCGCAGCCTTTCGCCCATCACGATCCAGCCGAAGAAGGCGACCAGCAGCGGCATGGTGGCGGCGATGATCGAGGCGAGGCCCGCCTCGATCCACTGCATCGCGACCCAGTTCAGGCCCAGATACAGCGCGTTCTGGCACAGGCCCAGCACCACCACCGCGCGCCATTGCGTCCGCGTCAGCCCGCGCCAGTCCTGGCCCATCGCCCGCGCGATGGCCACGCCGATCGCGCCCGAGATCGCAAAGCGCAGCGCCAGCGCCAGCAAGGGCGGCGCCTCCAGCACGATCATCCGGCTGGAACTGAAGGCCGAGGCCCACATGATCGCGAAGGCCAGCCCCATCAGGATCGCGCGAATGTCCATGGCCGGCCTTCCCGTGCAGATGATGCAACACCGCTAGCAGAGGGCGCAGGCGGCGGAAAGGGTGCCTATAGCGGCTGGCCGGTCAGCAGCCGCGGCATCGGATCGACCGACAGGCCCGCCGCCTGCCGCATGAAACCGCGCCGCAGCGCGGGGATGGCCGTCACCATGCCCATCCCGATGCCCCGCGCCGCGCGCAGCAGCGGATTGTCGCTGGCAAACAGCGTGTTGACCGCGTCCATTCCCAATGCCAGCCGTGTCGCGTCGAAACGCCGCCAGCCCTGGTATCGCTCCAGCACCGGATCGCTGCCCGGATCCTCGCCCCGGCGCAGCGCCTCGACCAGCGTTTCGGCCAGCGCCGCCACATCGCGAAGGCCCAGGTTCAGCCCCTGCCCGGCAATGGGATGGACGCCATGCGCGGCATCGCCCACCAGCGCGATCCGCGGCGCCACATAGGCGTCGGCCAGCGACAGGCTGAGAGGATAGGAGAATCGCTGTCCCGCCAGCCCGATCGGCCCCAGAAAGTCGCCAAAGCGCGGCCGCAGCACGTCCAGGAACGCCGCGTCGGGCAGCGCGGCGATGGCATCCGCATTGGTCCGCGTCTCGGACCAGACCACGCTGGACCGGTTGCCGGGCAGCGGCAGGATCGCCAGCGGGCCGGTCGGCATGAAATACTGATGTGCAATGCCCTGATGCGGGCGTTCGTGATCGATGGCCGCGACCAGGGCTGTCTGGCCATAATCCCGGCCGCGCCGGGCGATCCCCGCCCGCCGCGCGACGCCCGATCCGCGCCCGTCCGCACCGACCAGCAGCCGTGCCCGCAGGCTGCGCCCGCCCGACAATCGCACCGCGATCCCCGAGGCATCGGGTTCCTGCCCCTCGACCGACAGGCCGGCCAGATGAGTCACGCGCCCGGCCATCGCCGCCAGCAGGGCGCGATAAAGGAACCGATCCTCCAGCATGTGCCCGACCGGACCTTCCTCGATCTCGGCGCTGTCGAAATGCAGCAGGAACCGCGCGGCCCCCTCGCCCGGCTGGCCCTGCGAGGCCTTGACCTGCCGGACCGGCTGGCTGACGCCGGCCAGATCGCCCCACAATCCCAGCGCCGAAAGCAGGCGCTGCGAGGCCAGCGCCAGCGCATAGGCACGCCCGTCGAAGTCCTCTCCGGTCCGGTCCCCGGCCGGGCGCGGATCGACCACGGTCACGGACAGGCCGGCCCCGGCCAGCGCCAGGGCCAGCGTCGGCCCGTTCAGGCCGCCGCCCGCGATCACGATATCGGTGTCGAAGCTCATGACCGGCGATCATGCACGGGCCGCGCGCAAAGTCCATGCGGCGCGTCGGCGCCGTGATGCCGGGCGGGGGGCGGTTAACGATCCGTTAACCGAAGGTCCGCAAGCGGTGTACGGCCTGTGCACCCGCTGTGCCGCCACGCTGCGCACCCTGTGCGACGGGGTGCCCCGCATTTGCCGGGCTTTCGGGGAATTCGCCCCGAAACCGCATCCGGCGCAACACAGGCCCCGTTGCCCGCGCAACACCGCCTCAGCCAGCCTCGTCGCGCAACAGCGCCCGCAGCCCGCTGCGATAATCGGGATAAAGCAGCCCGATCCCCAGTTCATCCTTGATCCGGTCGTTCCGCACCCGTTTGCTGTCGGCATAGAAGGATCGCGCCATCGGCGTCATCTCGGCCCGATCGAAGGGAACTTCCGGCGGCACCGGCATGCCCAGCAATTCCGCCGCATGGGCGATCACGTCCTGCGGCGGGGCGGGATCGTCGTCGCAGAGATTATAGATCGCCCCGGCCCGCGGGGCCTCGATCGAGGCCAGAAGAACCTGAACGATATCAGCCACATGAATGCGCGAAAAGACCTGCCCCGGCTTCACGATCCGCCGCGCCGTGCCGTTGCGGACCTTCTCGAACGGGCCGCGCCCCGGCCCGTAGATTCCGGCCAGCCGGAAGATGTGCAGCGCCAGCCCGGCGCCCTCCGCCAGTTCGCGCCACCCGGCCTCGGCCTCGATCCGCGCCAGACCGCGCGGGCCGCTGGCGTCGGTCGCGCTGTCCTCGTCCACCCAGCCGCCCTGCCGGTCGCCATAGACCCCGGTCGTGGACAGATAGCCCAGCCAGCCCGGCCGCGCGCGCGCCAGATCCGCGCCGAAGGCGGCCAGAACCGGGTCCCCCCCGGATCCCGGCGCGACCGAAACCAGAACCGCGTCGGCCCCGTCAATCGCCGCGCGAACCGCATCCCGCTGCCCCGGCCAGATCAGCGGCGCGGCCCCCGCGGCGGCCACCCGGTCGGGATCCGCGCGTGTCGTGCCGCTGACCTGCCAGCCGCGCGCGATCAAGGCGGGCGTCAGGAAGCCCGCACTGTATCCATGACCGAAAATCAGCATCTTCATGGGCGCAGGCTAACGCGCCCGCGGCGGTGCCGCCAGACGCTTGCCTGACCCGCGCCGGGCTGGCAGGATCCGCGCAACAAGAAGGATAAGAAGACCATGGACACGGATTCCCGCTATCTGCCCGTCGAAAGCCCCGATTCCCCCGCGCGCGAGCAGTTCACCGATGCCCGCGCCGCCGTCGCGCGGCTGCAGCGGCTGTATACCGAGTCGACGGATTTCCTGCTGGACCATTTCACCCGCCTGCTGGAGGGCGGACGCCCCGCCGCGCGTTATCGCGCCTTCTACCCGGAACTGCGTCTGACCGTCACCAGCCATCCGCATGTGGATTCGCGGCTTTCCTTTGGCCATGTCGTCGCGCCGGGCAGCTATGCCGCCACCATCACCCGGCCCGATCTGTTCCAGAACTACCTGACCGAGCAGATCGCGCTGCTGATCAAGAATCTCGGCGTTCCGGTGACGGTGGGCCTCAGCGAGACGCCGATGCCGGTTCACTTCGCGGTCGCGGCCCAAAGCGAACTGGCCGTGCCGCAGGAAGGCGTGCTGGATTTCTCGCTGCGCGACATCTTCGACGTGCCGGATCTGAACACCATGAACGACGACATCGTGAACGGGGTCGCCGGCCCCCTGCCGGACGGAACCCATCACCTGGCCGCCTTCACCGCGCAGCGGATCGACTATTCGCTGGCGCGCCTGCAGCATTACACCGCCACCAAGGCCGAACATTTCCAGAATTTCGTCCTGTTCACCAACTACCAGTTCTACGTGGACGAATTCGAGGCCTTCGCGCGCATGGCGCTGGCCGACCCGGCCCTGGGATATACCAGTTTCGTGGCGCCGGGCGATCAGGAGATCACCGATCCCGAGACGCCGATCAGGCCGCTGTCGAAGCTGCCGCAGATGCCGACCTATCACCTCAAGCGCGCGGCGGGTCAGGGCATCACGTTGGTCAATATCGGCGTCGGCCCCTCGAATGCGAAAACGGCGACGGATCACATCGCGGTGCTGCGCCCCCATGTCTGGCTGATGGTCGGCCATTGCGCGGGCCTGCGCAATTCGCAGAGCCTGGGCGATTTCGTCCTGGCCCATGCCTATCTTCGCGAGGATCACGTGCTGGACGATGATCTTCCGGTCTGGGTGCCGATCCCGGCCCTGGCCGAGGTTCAGGTGGCGCTGCAAGAAGCCGTGGCCGAGGTCACGCGGCTGGAAGGCTATGAACTGAAGCGGATCATGCGCACCGGCACCGTCGCCACGATCGACAACCGGAACTGGGAATTGCGCGACCAGTCCGGCCCGGTCCACCGCCTGTCGCTGTCGCGGGCCGTCGGGCTGGACATGGAAAGCGCCACCATCGCCGCCAACGGCTTTCGCTTTCGCGTCCCCTATGGCACGCTTCTTTGCGTTTCGGACAAGCCCCTTCACGGGGAACTGAAGCTGCCCGGGATGGCGACCGATTTCTACCGCACGCAGGTCGCCAACCACCTGCTGATCGGCATCCGCGCGATGGAAAAGCTGCGCGAGATGCCGCTGGAACGGATCCATTCGCGCAAATTGCGGTCCTTCAGCGAGACCGCCTTCCTGTAACCCCGCGACATGCGGGGCCGGGAAAGGCCGGTTTTCGCGTGCGACGCGAAAAATGCTTGATCTGCCGGTCAAAACCGTGTGTAGCAGGCGATATGCCGCAAAAGGCGCTAATTTGGGCCCGGAACGACAGGGGCAAGAGGAGACAGAAGAATGGCTACGGCTTCCGCAAAACCGATGACAAAAACCCAGCTGGTGGCAACTCTGGCCGAGGAAATGGGCTCGGACAAGAAATCGGCCGCGGCGGCGCTGGACGCGATCGCGAGCGTCGTCACCCGTGAAGTCGCCAATGGCGGCGCGGTGACGCTGCCCGGCATCGGCAAGGTCGCCTGCCGCGCCCGGCCCGAACGTCAGGTCCGCAACCCGCAGACCCAGGAAATGATGACCAAACCCGCCGACAAGCAGGTCAAGGTGACAGTCGCCAAGGCCCTGAAGGACAGCGTCAACAGCTGATCCGGCCGAATTTCGGTGATGACGGGCCGCGCCGCCGGGCGCGGCCCTCTTGGTTGCGCCGCGCGCGCGCCGTGCCGTTTTCGCCGCGTCGCGGCGATCCCTGTGCACCCTTTTTCCCGCGGGATGCGTTACTGGGACGGAACAGACGGGAATCCTCATGCCAGCCATCCTCGCGGCGCCGGTGCGTCTGCTGGCCATTGCCAGCGCCGTGCCGCCCCACCTGCTGCCACAGCACAAAGTCATCGACGCGGCCCGCGCGATCCTCGGCCCCCGTTTTGCGCAGTTCGAACGCCTGATCCCGGCCTTTCGCAACGGCGGGATCGAGGAACGCCGGTCGGTCGTGCCGCTGGACTGGTTCACCACGCCACGCGGCTGGCGGGACCGGACCGAGGCCTATCTGTCCGGCGCCTCGGACCTGTTCCGGCAGGCGGCCGGCCGGGCGCTGGAGATGGCGGGCCTGACGGCGCCAGAGGTCGATGTGATCGTCACCATTTCCTCGACCGGGATCGCCACGCCGACGCTGGAGGCGCAGGTGGCGCGCGAAATGGGGTTTCGCGCCGACGCGATCCGGGTGCCGGTCTTCGGTCTGGGATGCGCGGGCGGCGCCTCGGGACTGGGCATCGCGCGCGATCTGGCGGCGGCCCGGCCCGGCGCCAATGTCCTGCTGGTCGCGGTCGAGACCTGCACGCTGCTGTTCCGTCTGGACCGGCTGCGCAAGGCCGACATCATCGCCACCGCCCTGTTCGGCGATGGCGCGGCGGCACTGGTGCTGCGCGCGGGCGAAGCGCGGGACGACGGCCGGCCCGAGATCGGCACCGGCCGCCAGCATATGTGGCCCGACACGCTGGACATCATGGGCTGGTCGGTCGAGGAGAACGGGCTGGGCGTGATCTTCGACCGCTCGATCCCCGATTTCGCGACGCGCGAATTGCGGCCCGCGCTGGATGCGCTGATTCCCGGTCACGCGCCCCAACGCTATGTCTGCCATCCGGGCGGAGCCAAGGTGCTGGTGGCGCTGGAACAGGCGCTGGATCTGCCCGAAGGCGCGCTGGACGCCGAACGGGCCGTGCTGGCCCGCACCGGCAACATGTCCGCGCCGACGGTGCTGTTCGTGCTGGAGCAGGTGCTGGCATCGGACCAGCGCGGCGACCTGCTGGTGCTGGCGCTTGGACCCGGCTTCACGCTGTCGGCCGTGCCGATCCTCGTGCCATGACAGGCGCGGCCGCCTTCATCGCCTTCCTGGTCCTGCAAAGACTGGCCGAGCTGATCCTGGCGCGGCGCAACACGGTGCGGCTGCTGGCGCAAGGCGCGGTCGAACACGGCGCGGCGCATTATCCGCTGATCGTGGCGCTTCACGCAAGCTGGCTGGCCTCCATCGCGATTTTCGGCTGGGACCAGCCGATCCGTCCGCTGTGGCTGATCCTGTTCGTGGCGCTTCAGGCGGCCCGGCTCTGGGTGCTGGCCTCGCTGGGCGACCGCTGGACGACGCGGATCATCGTGCTGGATCGGCCGCTGGTCGCGCGCGGGCCCTACCGGCTGATCCCGCATCCGAACTACGCCGTCGTCGTGGCCGAGATCGCGGTCGCGCCGGTGGTGCTGGGCCTGTGGCCCGTCGCGCTGATCTTCACCGCGCTGAATGCGGCCGTCCTGGCCATCCGCATCCGGGCCGAGAACCGTGCCCTGTCCGGCCTGCGCGACCGCCGGCGGGACCGCAGGACCCCGCCCGGCTGAGACGGGCGCGGCCCGCGGCCGGGATTCAGGCCGGTTTCGGATCCAGCGTGATCGACCACAATTCCCGATCGCCGCGATCCATCAGCCGCACCCGCATCTGGCCCGAGGCAGCCTCGATATCGACGATACCGAAGAACTGCATCCCCGCCGAGGGCGGCAGGTTCGCCTGGCCCGCCGGCGGCGCCTTGACGAATTTCACCTCGGGCCCGAAGGTCATGTCCAGATCGTTCGGCCCGAAGGTGCCCGCGTGAAGCGGTCCGGACACGAATTCCCAGAACGGCTCGAAATCCCGAAAGGCGGCGCGGTCGGGATGGTATTCATGCGCGGCGGTGTAGTGCACATCCGCCGTCAGCCAGACCGTGTTCGCGACCTTCTCGTCGCGGATAAATCGCAGAAGCTGCGCGAATTCCAGCTCTCGTCCCTTCGCCGCGCCGGGATCGCCATTCGCCACGGCCTCGACATAGCGCTGATCCTCGGCGACCTTGTCCCAGACATTGACGCCGATGGGCATGTCGCAGGCGATCACCTTCCAGGTGGCCTTCGAGCCTTTCAGCGCCCCCTTCAGCCAATCCATCTGCGCCTTGCCGAGGATCTGGGACTGCGCCGTCACCGCGTCCTGCATTCCATCGCTGTTCGCGCCGCGATAGCTGCGCAGATCCAGAAAGAAGATGTCCAGCAGCGGACCATAGCCGATCTTGCGATAGACGCGACCTGGTTCGGCCGGGTTGTAGCTGATCGGGGTCATCTCGTGAAAGGCCCGCTGCGCGCGCGCCATCAGCAGCGGCACCGACTTTTCGCTGTAGCGGTCATCCGCGCTCAGATCCTTGCCGGGCGACCAGTTGTTGACCACCTCGTGATCGTCCCACTGGAACAGCGTCGGGCAAATCGCCGACAGGGCCCGCACATGCTGGTCCATCAGGTTGTATTTCCAGCGCCCCCGATATTCGTCGAGACTTTCGGCGACCTTGCGGACCTCGTCGGTCAGGATGCGGTTCCTCCACAGACCGCCCTCGATCGCGACCTCGTCCTGCATCGGTCCGTCGGCATAGATCGTGTCGCCGGAATGGATGAAGAAATCCGGCTCGTGCAGCGCCATCGTGGCATAGCTGCGCATTCCCTCGTCGTCGATGCCCCAGCCCTGCCCGGCCGTGTCGCCGGACCAGACAAAGCGGATATCGCGCTTTTGCGTGGGCGCGGTGCGGAAGCGGCCGGTCAGCGGCGCACCGGTCGCGTTCGGATCGCCGAGATCGGTGGGGGTCATGCGATAGAAGACCGTTTGGTCCGGGGCCATGCCCTCGACCAGCGCCTTCACGGCCTGATCGCTTTCCGGCAACGCGTTCAGATCGCCCAGACGGCGGGCATCCTGAAAGCTCTCGGTGGTCGCGACCTCCAGCGCGATCCGCGAGGGCCGGTCGGCGCGGGTCCAGACCATGCCGCCCTGCGCGGTGACATCGCCGGACTGCACGCCATGGGTCAGGACAGGGCGGCTGCTGGCGCGGCTGATCGCCGGCATCGCGAGAATCGATGTCCCGGCGAGGCCGGAGACAAGCAGGCGGCGGCGGGACATGCGCGAAAAGGTCATGGGCTGGCTCCGATTGGCTGGTATCGCAACCGGGCTAGCACTATCCCGTGACATTCGGGTATCGGGAACAAGTCGGTTTCCTGACGTCAGCCGATCTTGGCCCGTTCCTGCCGCGCCGGGGCATCAGCGCAGCCTTCCCGCGCGGGCCTGCGGCAATGCGTCTGGGGCAATGCCTATAGCGGCCGCTTCAGCCATTTCGAGATCACGCCGACGATGCCCTCGCGAAACAGCAGCACGCTGATCACGAAGATCGCCCCCTGGATCACCGTTACCCACGCGCCGAAGGTGGCAAGATAGTTCTGCATCGTGACGATGACCGCCGCTCCGACGATGGGGCCGAACACGGTTCCCATGCCGCCCAGCAGCGTCATCAGCACGACCTCGCCCGACATCGCCCAATGCACGTCGGTCAGGGAGGCAAGCTGGAAGACCTGGCTTTTGGTCGCGCCGGCCAGCCCCGCCAGCGCCGCCGACAGCGTGAACACGATCAGCTTGTAGCGATTGACCTGATAGCCCAGCGAAATGGCGCGCGGCTCGTTCTCGCGGATCGCCTTCAGGACCTGGCCAAAGGGCGAATGCACGATCCGGTAGATCAGAAGGATGCCGCCGAAGGTGATCGCCAGCACGAAATAGTACAGCGCCATGTTCGAGCGCAGCGAAATCAGTCCGAACAGATCACCGCGCGGCACCGACTGGATGCCGTCCTCGCCGCCGGTGAAGGGCACCTGAAGGGCAAAGAAATAGACCATCTGCGCGAAGGCCAGCGTCACCATGGCGAAATAGATCCCCTGCCGCCGGATCGACAGCGCGCCGATGACCAGCCCCAGCAAAGCGGCGGCCACGGTGCCGGCAAGGATCGACAATTCCGGCGTCAGTCCCCAGACTTTCGCGGCATGGGCGGCAACATAGCTTGCCCCGCCGAAATAGGCCGCGTGCCCGAAGGACAGAAGTCCGCCGAAACCGAGAAGCAGGTTGAACGCATAGGCGAAAAGCGCAAAACACATGACCTTCATGGCAAAGACGGGATAGACCCCGTAGGGCAGCAGCAGCGCCAGCCCCAGCAGGACCAGAAAGATCACCTTGTGCAGCCGCGGCATGCCGATGCTTTCGCGCAGGGGGCCGGTCTTGACCGTGTCTTCGGCGATCGCCATCAGCCTGCCCTCCCGAAAAGACCCTCGGGCCGGAACAGCAGCACGATCGCCATGATGACGAAGATGACGACGGCGGACCCTTCGGGATAGAACACGCGCGTCAGACCCTCGACAAGACCCAGGCCATAGCCGGTAAGGATCGCCCCCATGATCGATCCCATGCCGCCGATCACCACGACGGCGAAAACCACGATGATCAGGTCGGCGCCCATGTTGGGATTGACCGAATAGATCGGTGCGGCCAGCACGCCGGCAAAGCCCGCCAGTGCCACGCCGAAACCGTAGGTCAATGTGATCATGCGCGGCACGTTGATGCCGAAGGCGCCGACCAGAACCGGGTTCTCGGTGGCGGCGCGCAGATAGGCACCAAGCTTCGTCTTCTCGATGATGAACCAGGTGGCGAAACAGACGATGACCGAGGCGACGACGACCCAGCCGCGATAGGTCGGCAGGAACATGAAGCCAAGGTTGTAGCCGCCCGACAGCGACGCGGGAATCTGGTAGGGCAGGCCCGAGATGCCGTAATAGTTGCGAAAGAGCCCCTGGATGATCAGTGCAAGTCCGAAGGTCAGAAGAAGCCCGTAAAGGTGGTCGAGATGGTAGAGCCGTGCCAGCATCAGCCGTTCCAGGACGATGCCGATGGCGCCCACGACCAGTGGCGCGACGATCAGCGCCGGCCAGTAGCCCACCCCGACATAGGTCAGCAGCATCCAGGCGGCGAAGGCGCCCATCATGTATTGGGCGCCATGGGCGAAATTGATGATGTTGAGAAGCCCGAAGATCACCGCCAGTCCCAGTGACAGGACCGCATAGAACGATCCGTTGATCAGCCCCAGAAGAAGCTGGCCCATCAAGACCTGCGGCGGCACGCCCAGAAGTTCGAACATCTCGTTCCGTCCCGTGATTGAAATGGCGCCGCGCCAGAATTTCTCCGGCGCGACCGCCCCGTCAGGTTACTGCTTGGTAAAGTCGCATTCCTCGAGCATCGGCAGGAACGCATCCTCGCCGCTGATCGTCGCGACTTCCTTGTAGAGGTCCCACTCGCCGGTCGATTCCGCGGGGGTCTTGACCTCGTAGAGATACATGTCGTGGATCGCCCGGCCGTCGCCGCGGATCGAGCCCTTGCCGAAAAGCGGGTCGTCGAAGGGCGACTCCTTCATCTTGGCGGCGACCGCCTTGCCGTCCTCGGCGCTGCCCAGTGCCTCGACCGCCTTGAGATATTGCAGCGTGCCGGAATAGACGCCGGCCTGCACCATCGTCGGCTCGGCGCCGTGCCGTTCCATGAACCGCTTGGACCATTCACGGGTGGCGTCGTTGCGGTCCCAGTAGAAGGCCGAGGTCAGCGACAGGCCCTGTGCGGTCTGTGCGCCAAGCGCCTGCACGTCGGTGATGAAGAACAGCAGCGCAGCCAGCTTCTGACCGGCCTGGGTGATGCCGAACTCGGAGGCCTGCTTGATCGCGTTCACGGTGTCGCCGCCGGCATTGGCCAGCCCGATCACGTCGGCGCCGCTGCCCTGTGCCTGCAGCAGATAGGACGAGAAGTCGGTGGTCGGGAA
>NZ_DHXG01000023.1:4703-11495 GCF_002413585.1 Paracoccus sp. UBA5162 | reverse complement strand
TAATCGGCGGTGATGAAGAACCATTTCTTGCCGCCCGCATCGGTCAGCGCCTTGCCGGTGCCGTTGGCCAGAGCCGCCGTGTCATAGGTCCAGTGAATCGTCGTCGGCTTGCACTGACCCTGCGTCAGTTCGGTCGATCCGGCGCCGGAATTGATCAGCACGCCGTTCTTCTCGGCGGTGATGTCGGCCACGGCAAGGGCCACGGACGAGGTCGGCACGTCGAGAATCGCGTTCACGCCCTCTTCGTCATACCATTTCCGCGCGATGCTGGAACCGATGTCGGGCTTGTTCTGGTGATCGGCCGAGATGATCTCGACCTTCATGCCCTTGTCGGCGGCCTTGAAATCCTCGACCGCCATCTGCGCGGCGATCACCGACCCTTCGCCCGAAAGATCGGCATAGACGCCAGAGCGGTCGTTGAGAACGCCAAGCTTCACGTTGATTTCCTGAGCCAGCGCCGGGTTCATGGCCAGCGTGGCAAGTGCCGTGCCGATGAGAATGTTCCTGATCAAGGTCGGTCTCCTTCTGTTGGCCGCGCCGTGCGCGGGATGGTTCTCAGACGCCCAGATAGGCGTGCAGCTTGTCGATATTGGCGTCCAGTTCGGAATTGGGGATCATGTCCGCCACCTTGCCCTGTTCGACGACATAGTGACGGTCCGCCACCGAGGCCGCGAAACGGAAGTTCTGTTCGACCAGCACGATGGTGAAGCCCTCCTGCTTCAGCGCCAGGATCGTGCGGCCGATCTGCTGCACGATGACCGGCGCCAGCCCCTCGGTCGGCTCGTCCAGAAGCAGAAGCGGCGCACCGGTGCGCAGGATGCGGGCGATGGCCAGCATCTGCTGTTCGCCGCCCGACAGCTTCGTGCCCTGGCTGCGGCGACGCTCCTTGAGGTTGGGGAAAAGCTCGTGGATCCGGTCCACCGACAACCCGCCCTCCCGGATACGCGGCGGCAGCATCAGGTTTTCCTCGACGCTGAGCGAGGCGAAGATGCCGCGTTCCTCGGGGCAGAGCGCGATCCCCAGGCGCGCGATCTGGCGCGGCTGCATTCCGACGATCTCGGCGCCCTGGAACCGGATCGAGCCCTCACGCTTGCCCAGAATGCCCATGATCGCCAGCAGGGTCGAGGTCTTTCCCGCGCCATTGCGGCCCAGAAGCGTCACCACCTCGCCTTCGGCCACGTCGAATTCGATGCCGTGCAGAACGTGGCTTTCGCCATACCATCCATTGAGATCGCGCACCGCCAGCATGGCGCCCGCCGTCCGGCCCGGACGTTCCGTCTGTGCCATCGCGTCACTCATGGTCGGCTCCGATATAGGCTTCGATCACCTCGGGTGACCTGGACACCGCGGCATAATCGCCCTCGGCCAGGATCTCGCCGCGCGCCAGAACCGTGATCCGATCCGACAGATCCGCGACCACGGAAAGATTGTGCTCGACCATCAGGATCGTGCGGTTCTTCGATACGCGGCGGATCAGGGCGGCGATGCGTTCGACATCCTCGCGGCCCATGCCGGCCATCGGCTCGTCCAGAAGCAGCATCTCGGGGTCCAGCGCCAGCGTCGTCGCGATTTCCAGCGCGCGCTTGCGGCCATAGGGCAGTTCGGCGGCGCGGTGACGCTCGAACTCGGTCAGTCCGACCTCTTCCAGATAGTCGCGCGCCTTGTCGTCATAGCGCGACAGGGTCTTTTCCGAACGCCAGAAATCGAAGCTTTCGCCGCGCCGCCGCTGAAGCGCGATGCGCACGTTCTGAAGCACCGTAAGATCGGGAAAGATGGCCGAGATCTGGAACGATCGCACGATGCCCAGCCGTGCGATCTGGGTCGGCGACAGGGCGGTGATATCCTGGCCCTTGTAGATGATCTTCCCCGCGGTCGGCTTGAGAAACTTCGTCAGGAGGTTGAAACAGGTCGTCTTTCCCGCGCCGTTCGGCCCGATCAGCGCGTGGATCGAGCCGGTTTCGACCGAAAGGTTCACGTCGTTCACGGCAACGAAGCCGCGAAATTCCTTGGTCAGACCCCTGGCTTCGAGTGCCGCGGTCACGGGGCCGCCCCGGCGCAGGCGTCAACTGCGGCGGTCGTTGCCGCGATCGGAAAGGACGGCCGGTCGCCCAGGCCGGCAAGCCGCCACAAGTCCTGCTCCGCCCTCGCAGAATTGATGTCGCTCGTCTTCGGCAAATCGCGCCTCTATCCTGTTCTTCTGGCTGGATTCTTGTCGAGCCAATCCCTGTTTCCTGGGCAGCATGAGCGCGGATCGGGATGCAGACAAACGAAAAATTCTGCACGATGAATGCAATAAATCTGCTAACAGGCGTCATGGATACCAAACTTGTCGAGACCTTTCTGGAAATCGTCGCCACCGGCAGTTTCAATACCGCCGCGGCGCAAATGAACATCGGCCAGACCACCGTCAGCGCACGCATCCGCACGCTGGAGGACCAACTCGAACGCCCGCTTTTCGTGCGCCACAAGGGCGGCGCGGCGCTGACCCCCGCCGGCCGGCAATTTCTGCGCCATGCCCCGAACTTCGTGCAGCTTGCGCGGCAGATGCGGCGCCAGGTCGCCGTTCCGCAGGGTCACAGAGCCATCCTTGCCATCGGCGGCGAGATGAGCCTCTGGCAGCCGCTGCTGCTGGACTGGATCCGGCGGCTCAGGGCCGAATGCCCCGACATCGCGCTCAGGGTCCAGGTCGATGCGCCCGGAACGCTGATCGACCAGGTGGCCGCGGGTCTTGTCGAAGCGGTGGTGATCCATGCGCCGCCGCAACGGCCCGGCCTGCGCATCGATCTGCTGGCGGATGACAGGCTGGTTCTGGCCAGCACCGACCCGGCCGCCGACCCCGCCAACGGGCAGACCCTGGTGGGCGCCGATTGGGGCCCGGATTTTTCGCAGGGCTTCGTTTCCGGCTTTCCCGCGTTTCAGGGCGCCGGCGTGACGTTCGATCCCGGCCCGCTTGCCGCCGATTATATTTTGGCGGCCGGGGGCTCGGGCTATTTCCGCCAGCGCGACATCGCGCCCCATCTCGCCTCGGGCGCACTGCACCTTGTCCCGGACGCGCCGCAATTCCCCTATCCGGTTTGCGCGGTCAGTTCGTCGCAGGCCGACCCCGACCTGCTGGGCCCTGCCCTGTCCCATCTCCGGAAGGTCGCGCCCTCTGGTTGATCCCTTGCCCGCAGTCCACGATGTGGGTTCAACGCCGGGCCGGACATGGCGCCGCAGGCTGGCAACGGATCACGTCCGCGCCCTTGTTTCCTGGCCGAAATGATTTCGCGGGCGGTCGCTGCCAGCAGCCTCTCCGCCGCGTTCCGATTAACAAAAGCTTCAGGAACCGCCGCCTTGGGCGCCGGGTTTCCCCGATGGTTGAAATTCAGCCGGAGGAGGAAATCAATCATGCCAATGAAAATCAGGATCGCAGCGACCACCGCCATCTGCGCCTTGTCGGCGAATATGGCACTGGCTCAGTCCGAATCTGCGAGCAAACAGACCACGGGCAAAGAACAAAGCCCGGATTCCGTGACCTGCGCGGACATTACTGCCATGGACACGGCGCTGGTTCCGGGCACCCTGTATTATATCGCCGGGTACAAGAAAGGCAGCGATGCAGGAATGTCGGCCGGTCAAGGCGGCGGCCAGTCGGCTGCGGCGGGGGCGTCAGGCGCGACAGGGTCCGCATCCGGCGACAGCTCTGCGACGACTGCGGCCGATGGCAGCACCGTGACAAGCGATGCCAACACCTCTGCCAACAGCGCCATGGACAAGCCGGCATCGGATGCCGCGACCGCGGCCGATGGCAGCGCGATCACGAGAGATGCGAACACCTCTGCCAACAGCGGCTCCAGCGGGGCGGCGTCGGACACGACGATGGCCACTGACAGCAGCGCGACCGCGGCAGGTGCGGATGCCTCGGCATCGGCGTCTGGTGGCGGACAATCGGGCGGCGGAATGTCCGCCGATGCCGGCGGCAGCCAGGCTGGCAGCGCCGGTGGCGACGTCGCCATCATGCGCGTCAGCGGAATGTTCGAGATCCCGGTCGAGGAGGTCATTACGGCGTGCACCGACACCCCGGAAATGAAGGCCGCCGACGCGATCGAACAGAAGCGCGGCGCTGCGGGTTCGATGTCGAACTGACGACGACCAGGCTCAGAGGCCAGACAAGGGTTCGGCGGCGTGGAAGCGTTCATGCCGCCGGACCAACGGGCGATCCCGGTTTTCCCGCGAAAGCCCTGTTGCGAATTTCATGAGTGTTCGGGCTGCACCTCTGTGGATTTCTGGCCGGCACACCCGGCCCCTCGGAACGACTATCCCTGACTGCCGCGGGCGGAAACGTCGCCACGTTGTCATGGATCGGCATGTGATCGGGGGATTCGCGCGAAACGCCGGCACAGAGGGCGGCCCACAAGTTCGATGAAACCCGGCAAGGATGTCATGGGTGCGGCCCGTTCTTGTCGCGCCCGCAGCACGGGCGGGCTGACCGCGCGGCGCGGGCAAGGTGGCCTGGACCGTGACCGCCCCGCTGATCCGTGACCGTCCCATTCTCGCGGTCTGCAAGCGGATCGCGCAACTCGAAAGGATTTAGCTGTGACGAATACTGACCAACAGAAGCCTACTGCGCACCAGGACACGACGAGCAGGGCCAAGTCGGCTGCGAGCTCGGCGTCGGAAGAGGTGAAGGAGCGGGCGCAGGATGTGGCCGGGAAGGTTTCCCACGAAGCGACACGACAGGCCGACAAGGCCAAGGGCGCGTTGGCGGGCGAGGTGAAGGATGTCGCCTCCGCGCTGCGGACCGCGGCCGATGAGATGCGTGACGGATCGCCTCAGGAACGCACCTTCAGCCAGATCGCGGACGGGCTGGCCGATGCCTCGGAAGCCATGCGAAACAAGGATTTGGGCGAGGTCGTCGGAACCCTCAACGACTTTGCGCGGCGCAATCCGTTGGCTTTCCTGGGGGGCGCGGCACTCCTTGGGTTTGCAGCGACCCGGTTCGCCAAGGCGTCAGGCAGCAGGCCATCACAGCCCGCCAACCCCTCGTTGGCTGGCATGTCCGGCCCCGCAGCCGCCGATCCGCTGCAAAGCCCGGCCCCCGTCACGACAGCGAAAGGAACATCAGCATGAGCACCGAACCGAACAAGTCCGCCAGCGGCTTGCTGAACGACGCATTGTCCCATGTCAGCAGCCTGGTTCGCAACGAGGTCGATCTGGCCCGTGCGGAAATCAACGAAAACGTCAACAATGCCGGCGCCGCCATCGGCTTGATCATCGGCGCCCTCGTGGTGGCGCTGACCGCTCTCAACGTGTTGTCTGCCGCCCTTGTCGCCGCCCTGACCGAGGCCGGGATCCCCGGCGGCTGGTCGGCGCTGATCGTCGGGGTCGTCTTCGCGATCATCGCCTACGTGATGCTCAAGAAGGGCAAGGACAACCTGAAACTCAGCAGTCTCGCCCCCAGCAGGACCGCGAAGAACGTCAAGCGCGACGCGCGCGCCGTGAAGGAGGCCTATGATGACCAATGAGACCCGTTCCCCCAAAGAGATCGAACGCGATATCGAACGCGAACGCGCCGGTCTGACCAATACGCTGTCGGACCTGCAAGACAGGTTTTCGATCGAAAGCCTCGCGCGGCAGGTAAGTGATCAGGTCCGCGAGCATGGCGGCGATATCGGCCGTTCCGTATCGGACGCGGTGAAGCGCAATCCGCTGGCATTGGCGCTGACCGGGGCCGGCCTCGCCTGGCTCATGCTGAGCGACAGAAGCGGCGGGCACGACCATGCCGCCCGCGATGCGCGCCATGGCCGGTTCGATGATGACGACAAGGACGGCCGGTATGGCCGCCGGCACGGTCACGATGCGCGTAGCGGTGTCGCGGATGATCACAGGTCCCGGCCCGTGACCGGGACGGGACGTTTCGCGCGGCCCGAAAACACCCCCTCCTGGGCGCGAGACCATGACAGTGACGGACTTGGCCTGTCATCGCGGGCAGAATACACCGCCCCGGGCGTCGCCGGGAATGCCTCGGAGGCGGCGTCCGGGGCCGGGGGATCGGGGCGCGGCCCTGGCGCCTCTGTCGCGGATACCACCAGACGCGCGGCCGGATCGGTCACGGATACGCTCAAGGGTGCCGCCGATGGGGTGGCGGATACCGGCCGCGCGGTTGCCGACAGCGCGCGCGCTGCGGCGACCAGCGCATCGGATCGCGCGGCAGCCATGCGGGCGCGGCTGGCCGAGGGCACCGAGGCCCTGTCCGAGGAAGCACGCGATCGCGTGATCGCCGCGCGTGAAAGCGCGATCGAGGCACGCGATGCGTCGCTGCGATATGCCCGTCAAGGCCGCGACATGGCCGTCGATATCTTCGAGGAACAGCCGCTCATCGCGGGTGCGCTTGCCCTTGCCGTCGGCGCCGCCATCGGTGCGGCACTGCCGCGCAGCCGGACCGAGGACCGTTATCTGGGCGAACAGAGCGATCGATTGATGGAAGAGGCCGAACGTCTTTACGCCGAGGAGAAAGAGAAACTCGGCAAGGTCGCTGAGGCCGCGACCGACGAAGCCAGAAAGATCGCGCAAGAAACCCGGGACGAGGTGGACAGCGCGGCGAAATCGGCGATCGACAAGGCCAAGTCCTCGGGCGAGCGGATCGCGGGCGCAGCCGAAACCGAGGCCGAGAAGCAGAACCTGGGCGATGTCCAGAACAGGTCGTGATCGAAAAACGCCATGAAACCTGCCGGTCCGCGCATCCCGTGCGGGCCGGATTCAGCAAAAGAGGCATCGCATGACCCGTGGCAGAAACGCCGACACCCCGGCGGA
>NZ_DHXG01000023.1:0-4296 GCF_002413585.1 Paracoccus sp. UBA5162 | reverse complement strand
TTCTACGCCTTGCTGGCGATCTTTCCGGCTATCACGGCGCTGATGGCGCTGGCGGGCATGGTGCTTGACCCTGCCCAGGTGACCGCGCAGCTTGCGACGCTGACCCAGATGATCCCCAGGCAGGCCGCGCAGATCATCCTCGATCAGGCGGTCGCCGTCGCGGGATCGCAGGATGCGGGCCTGGGGATCGCGTTCCTGATCGGCCTGTTGCTTGCGATCTATTCCGCGTCCAAGGGAATGAGCAGCCTGATGGAAGGGCTGAACGTCGCCTATGATGAAGACGAGGATCGCGGATTCATCCGCAAGACCCTGTGGACCCTTGGCCTGACGGTGTTTCTGATCGTCGGCCTGCTGCTGGGGCTTCTCGCGGCGCTGGCGGTGCCGGTCGCGCTGGATCTTGTCGCCCTGCCGGGCTGGCTGAAAACGGTGCTGGCCTTGTCGCGCTGGATCCTGCTTGCGATCATGACGATAATCGGGCTTGCGGTTCTTTACCGATATGGTCCGTCGCGCGATGACGCGGAATGGCGATGGCTGACGCCCGGCGCGATCGCGGCCTGCGTGATCTGGATCCTCGCATCGATCGCCTTCTCTCTCTACGTCGGCAATTTCGGCAGCTACAACCAGACCTTCGGCAGCATGGCGGGTGTCATCATCCTGCTGATGTGGTTGTGGATTTCGGCCTTCATCGTCCTGCTCGGAGCCGAGTTGAACGCCGAGATCGAGGCCCAGACCGCCGCCGACTCGACCGTCGGCCCGGACGAACCGATGGGTGCGCGCGATGCGGAAAAGGCCGATCATCTTGGTTCCGCGAAAGGCCGGACCTGACCCGACGTCGCCGCGGCCGGGACGATGCGCACAGGCCGGCCGGAGACCCCGGCAGGCTGCGTCGCGTGGCCTGGGGCGGCAGTTTCCGACCTTGCCGCCATCCGGCCCCTTGTCGGACCGAAGGTGGTTTTGGCCGCAACGCAGCATGTCGGGAAGGCGGTCATGTCATGAAACCGTCCCGGTCGCGTCAAGAAAGAACCGCACCATTTCCGCGCTTGCGTCGGGGCCGGCCGGATCGGCATAGGAGCCGGTCGCATCGCCGCCCGACCAGGCGTGGCCCAGCCCGTCGATGCGCCAATGTTCAAGGATCGGCTGACCGTTCGGGGCCAGCACAGTATCACGGATATAGCGGCGCCCGCCCATCGTGCCGCTATCGCGCAGCTCGGCCCCGGCGGCGCCCGCCTCGTCCACGATCCGCTGTCCGTTGGCCGCGTTGACGGTGGCGTCCGCCGCACCGTGAAACACGATCGTCGGCAGCGGGCGGAGGGGTGCGCCAGAAGTCTGGCGCAAGCTGCCGCCCATCGCCGCGAAGGCGGATTGCACGTCGCGGGCCGCCTTGTAGGGCAGACCGGAATGCACCCCCACATGAGTGAACACATCCGGGTAGGCCCGTCCGAGGATCACCGCCATCGCACCGCCGGCCGACAATCCGGCAACGAAAATCCTGTCCTCGGGGATGTCGTGATCCTGACGGATCTGAACGGCCAGACCGGCGAGGATCGCGGGTTCTCCGCTTCCGCGTTCCTGATCGGACGGCGCGAACCAGTTCCAGCACGATTGCATGTTCGCCCCACGCGACTGGCCGGGATAGACCACGATCAGGTCATGGGCATCGGCGATCCGGTTCATCCCGGTGCCATTCGCGAAATCCGCAGGCGATTGGGTGCATCCATGCAGCATCATCACCAGACCGGCAGGGCGCCGCGCTCGCAGGTCGGGAATGTAGAGACGGTATGCCCGCTCTCCCGCCGGGCAGGTGAAACTGCCATGGTCGAAGCGGGCACCCCTGGGCAGCACCGGCTCGGGTGCGGGCGCACCGCCCACCCCGCCGCCCGGCCGTGCTCGGGCGGCCAGTTCGGCCAGGGTCTTGCGCAAACCCCGGCCCTTGCCGAAGGGCGCGACATCTTCTGCCGCGCGCAGCGTTTCCGGAACCGGCCCCGGTCGCGACATGGCGGACGCGGCCGTGCCGCGCAAGGCGGCCTGGATCATTTCCGTGGCAGCGATCGGGTTTCCGGCGCGCACAAGGTCACTGGCCCGGCGCATCGCCGAGCTTGCATCGTCTGTCATCTCTGTTTTTCCTTGATTGGGGGTCAGCGGATACGCGACCCAAGTGCCTTCTTGACCTCAGGGCTGGCCTGAAGGGCCCCCAGCACGTCGATGGACCCGATCGTCGCGAGGGCGAGTTCCGGCGTCACGTCGGATGCGATCCGCACGAGGCCGACGACCTTGATATGCAGTATTTCATGCGCATCGCGCGCGGCCTTCAGATCGGCTGCGCTGTAGTCGCGCAGGCCAAGCTCCATCGTATGCCGTTCGATCGATCTGGCCACCGCGTCGCCATGCGTGTCCAACTGCTTGCGGATCGCCGTGCGAATGAAGTCGCTGCGATTGGAATAGAATCCTTCCTGCACGAGCAGGTCGATCCTGCCGAGATCCACGAATCCCATATTGATGGTGATCTTCTCGTTCTCGGGCATCCTTTGGCCGATCTGCGTGACGTTGCCCATCTTCCATTCTCCATCTGTATGGATGGTATATGGATGTATTCAAGGAAAGCGCAAGGGGCTTGTTCCGGATATTCGGCGCAGGCCACCGGCGATCGGGTGATGCGACAGAGGTGCCCCGCCCGAATATGTCAGCTAAACTAACACGATTGTATAGTAATTGTCGCTTTTTGTAACTTTCATTTAAACGTATGCATCGTTGGAAAGAGATGAACATCACGCAAGCAGACAAGGATCCGGCACCGTGTCTTCGACCGATACCCGTATGAAGGTTTCCGTTTGGCGCGGCGACCATGAAGGTGGCGAATTCCAGATCTTTGACGTTCCCGCGCAAGACAGCCAGACCGTGCTGGATGTCGTGGCGTGGATCCAGCAGAACGACGATCCCACGCTGTCATACCGTTTTGCATGTCGCGTCGGAATGTGCGGATCCTGCGCGATGATGGTGAACGGCCAGCCGCGCTGGACCTGTCGCACGCATGTCAAGAAGGTGCTGAAGGACAATTGCATCGAGATCGGGCCGCTGCGCAATCTGCCGGTCATCAAGGATCTCGCGGCCGACATGGACCCGTTTTTCGAGAAATGGGTCAAGGCGGAAGGCGTGTTCCACCCGTCGAAGACCCGCAACGACCAGATCGAGGAGATCGACCCGGCGAGCGTTCAGCGGGTAAAGGCCGATGCCGGGATCGAATGCATCAACTGCTCGGTCTGCTATGCGTCATGCGATACCGTGGCCGGGAATCCCGATTTCCTCGGTCCCGCGGCGCTGAATCGTGCCTGGACGCTCTACAACGATTCCAGGGATGCGGGTTCGCGCAAAATCCTTGATGCGGTCAGCGGCGCCGGTGGCTGCCACAACTGTCACTCGATGGGAAGTTGCGCGCATTTCTGCCCCAACGGACTGAATCCGATGGACGCGATCGCCGGGCTGAAGCGGGCGACCGCCGCCGCGTTCTTCAGGCGGAGGACCTGACCGATGCTGGACATCCGGCTTTACCTGCTGCAGCGATTGTCGGCGCTGGTCATGGCGCCTCTGGTCATCGGGCACCTCGCGGTGATGATCTATGCGATTCAGGGCGGGCTAAGCGCAGCCGAGATCCTGGGACGAACGCAGGGCAGCTTTGCCTGGGCGACGTTTTACGGGACTTTTGTCATTGCCGTGTCTGTCCACGCGGCGATCGGCCTGCGCGTCATCGCACATGAATGGCTGGGTCTTGGGGCGCGCGCCCTTTCCGTGCTGACCTGGATTGCCTTTCTGGTTCTGGTCTGGATGGGCGTGCGCGCCGTCTGGGCCGTTACCGCCCCCGGGGGTGTCGCATGATCCGCCCGCACCGCACCCATCCGCTCTGGTATGCCTTCATTCTTCATCGCGTCTCGGGGGCCTTGCTGGCCCTGTTCCTGCCGGCGCATTTCTGGGTTCTGTCCATGGCCCTGAACGAAGCCGCGCGGCTGGACGGATTCCTGGCATGGACGGACATGCCGCTGGTAAAATTCGCGGAATTCGGGCTGGTCTTCCTGCTGGCCGTCCATTTCTTCGGAGGGTTGCGCCTTCTCGCGCTTGAACTGATGCCATGGACCTCTCGCCAGAAGACGCTGGCGGCGGGGGCGGTGGGCCTCTCGGTTCTCGTCTCCGGAACCTTTTTCCTGCAAGCGGTGTGATCATGCCCCTGAAAAGCGATATCGATCGTCACGACAC
Source organism: Paracoccus sp. UBA5162 (assembly GCF_002413585.1). Taxonomy (NCBI): domain Bacteria; kingdom Pseudomonadati; phylum Pseudomonadota; class Alphaproteobacteria; order Rhodobacterales; family Paracoccaceae; genus Paracoccus; species Paracoccus sp. UBA5162. Next base: position 51 of record NZ_DHXG01000023.1, on the reverse strand, counting down.
CGACATCCTGATCCTTGGCACCGGCGGAGCAGGGCTTTTCGGCGCGCTGCA
>NZ_DHXG01000008.1:39116-43432 GCF_002413585.1 Paracoccus sp. UBA5162 | reverse complement strand
GGGTGGAAGGGCCGGATCACGGTGCTGCAGGGAATCAACCAGTCTTCTTCGGGATCGCTGATATCCGCAAAATAGCCCCTATCTGCGGCGCACTGACGTAACGATCTTATTGCGCCATCACCCCCGATAAGGTCGGCTTATCGGTCTTGAAGCAGGTTCCGCGATGACCCGAACCCGAATCCCGCCCGGCTTGCCCTCCGGGCCTCTGAACCGGCATGGCGCGGCAAGATCGGTCCTGGTCGGGGCGCCCTGCCCTGCCGGCTTGCGGAACCGGCTCAGGCCAGGGTTGCGACGCCTTCCGCCTCGGCCGCGCGCAACAGCGCCCGGTCGAGACTGGCAAGCCGGCCGCCATGACGCAGGGCGGCTTCCAGATACAGCGCGTCATAGGCGGTCAGATTGTGGCGGCGGCACAGGTCCATCACGACCGGGCCAGAGGGCGTCACGTCCAGCCGGATGTTCAGATCGTCGATGGTCTCCGCGATCTGGTCGGCCATGCCCGCCGGCAGCCGCCCCCGGCGTTCGCTGACCATCAGGATGTTGCGCAACTCGACCCATATCAGCCAGGGCGCGACCGGATCCTCGGCCGCGCGCAGGGCGGGCTCCAGATCCGGGCCGGTTTCGTCGGGCATCAGCCAGCCGATCAGCGCCGAGGCATCGACGATCAGCATCAGCGCCGGCCCTCGTCCCGCGCCGACAGGATTTCGTCGGACCGCAGCGTCACGCCGCGCGCCGCCAGCCGGTCGCGCAGGGCTGACAGGCGCCGCAGGGCCGCATCGCGGTCGCCGCCGGCGGGAACCAGCCGCGCCACCGGTGCGCCGCGGCGGGTGATCAGCACCGATTCGCCCGCCTCGGCCGCGGCCAGCAGTTCCGACAGATGGGTCTTGGCCTCGAAGGCGCCGATTTCCCGCATGATCGCATCCCCGTTAAACTGGTCTGCAATCTAGTCTGTCCGGCCGGCGCGCGCAAGCCCCCTGCCCCACGGCCCCAATCTGCGTGCACCTTCCCCGCGGGGAAGATCACTCGATCTGGTCCAGCAGCGCCGCCACCGCGCGTTCCAGCCGCCGCCGGTCCACGGTCGAAAAGTCGCGCGGCAGGCGGATTTCAAGCCGGCCATTGGCGGCGGTGCATTTGGCGCTGCCCTGGGGGCGGGCGATCTGGAAGGTGGTCTTGGCCTTGCCCGGCTGCGCGGGCACCGGCGCCGGCGCAGCCTTCCGGCCCCGGTCCGAACCGTCCTGCCCCTCGTCACCCCCCTGCCCCGCAAAGCGCCGCAGGATGTCCAGCTCGTCGCGGACCGACCGCGTATCCCAGTCCTGGAACTCGGCCTTGATCGCCGCCGCCGTGCCCGGCACCTCGTCCAGCCGCTGCGCCAGCGCCAGGCCCAGGGCGCGCGGAATCTCCTGCGGATACAGCAGCACCTCGCCCAGCCGTTCGACCAGCGGGATGAAGCTGCGGATATAGCTGCGCTTCTGGTAGCCGGCGGACTTGAACAGGATCGCCACGGCCTTTTCGGCGTCGTGTTCCTCGGTCGCCGGGTCCATCGCATAATGGACGGCAAGCTGCGCCATCTCCGCGAAAGAGATGTCCTTGCGGACGATGTTCTCGTCGACCATGCGGCGGTAAAGCTGGTCCAGCCCGTCGCCGCGCGCCGCGATCCCCGCCGGAATCCGGCCCCAGGTCTCGGCGTCGCCGGTTTCCTCCAGCAGCGCGCGATAGGCCGACAGGCGGCGCCAGCCCTGGATCAGTTCATAGCGCCCCTCGGCCGCCGGCTCGACCCGGATCGGATTCGACAGGCCGATATCGCGGATCGAGGCGACCAGTTCGGCCAGTTCGAAATCACCCCCCTTGGCCCGGTCGCGGATCAGCTTGTGGGTGTCGATCGTCTCCAGCGGGATCAGGTCGGTGATCAGGCCGGCGCGTTTCAGCCGCACATGCTCCTGCGCCAGCGCATCGTTTTCGGCCCGGATCCCGGCCGCGATGCGGGCGCGGTCGCGGCTGGATTCGGCGGTCTCGGTGATGGCGGCGGCCATCGGCCCGCGGCGCGGCGCGGCGGGGGCCGGCCTATCCGCCTTCCCCGCGGGGAAGGTCCCGGCCGGGTCGTTGTCCTCGGGCATCTCGATCTCGAACATGCGGCGTTTGCGGCTCATGCGGCGGTCTCCAACTGCTCCCAGGCGGTCAGCACATGGGTTCTGAATTCCTCGTAGGCCTGGTCGAAACTGGCCCGCGCGCGGCGCCAGGTGCCGCGCGTCATCTCGCGATAATCGATTTCGTAGATCGAGCTGAGAAAGCGCCCCGATTGTTCGACGGCGCGGGTCATCTCGATCGGGTGACGCGCCATCCGGTCGCCGAAGACCTGGCCGAAGGCGTCGAACATGGCGCGGTGCAGGTCGTTCGAGGGCTCGAACCGGGTCATCAGGAAACGGACATCGGCAAAGGCCTTGGGCAGCGCGATCTTCCCCGTGGGGAAGTCCTCGAAGCCGTGCGACAGGTCTTCCAGCGCCTCGGCCAGCTGGCCGATGAAGCTGGTCGTGCTGTCATATTCCCAGTATCCGGGGCCCGACGGGATATAGAGCATGTCGGCCGCGAAGACCGCGTTCATCGACTGATAGCCGATCGCGGGCGGGCAATCGAACAGGATCAGGTCATAGGCATCGTCGGCCAGCGCATCCAGAAAGCGCGACACCGCGCCGAAGAAGGTCCATTCCGGGTTCAGGTGCCGATACTGGGCGCTGGCGAATTCGACGAAGGCGGCATTGGCGCAGCTGGGCACGATGTCGATCGTGGACCAGGCCGTGGGCTTGATGAAGTCGGACGGCCGCAGCGAGCCCAGGCCCATGTCGCGGATCGAGGCCGGCAGCTTGCGATGGGGCAGGGCGGTCCCCGATTCGGCGCCGGCCGAGGCCGCGTTCATGCGGTCGGTCTCGCGTTCCAGGTCGCGCGCCATGATGCCCCAGACGGTGTGATCCTCGCCGATATCGGTCAGGCCCATGGAATGGGACAGGGTGGCCTGCGGGTCGAAATCCACGACCAGGATGCGATAGCCGTCCAGTGCCGCCGCATGGGCGAAGTGAAGCGCCACGGTGGACTTGCCGGCGCCGCCCTTGAAATTGGCGATGGCGGCGCGGAAGGCGCGCTTGCCGGCCGGGCGCGGCGGCAGCAGGGATTTCTTGCCCACCCGGATGCGGCGGCGCAATTCGTTGATCTCGTCCAGGCTGAACCAGCGCTGGCGCCCGTCCTCCTCGACTTCCCCGAGGGGAAGGTTCGGGTCGGCGGCCAGCTTGCCGCGGAAGGTGGACTGGTTGATGCGGAAGATCAGCTCGGCCACCTCCCAGCTGGAGAACCGGCGCAGGGTCTTTTCCAGCTCGGGGCTGAAGGTCTGCCGGCGGATCCAGCCCTGCATCTTCAGCGACTGGCTTTGCAGCCGCGCAAGGTCGTCGTGGGTATACATGTTGTGCCTGTCTGTCCGGACGCAAATCACTGTCAGTTCCGCTTTTACGCCGGATTTGCGCTTTTGGCAAAAGGCATTTCTTCTGGGGCCGGAGTTTAGCGCAAACCCGCCCCCGTTGCGCGAATCGGCCGGCCGGCGTGCGTTGCGCCTTGCGCCGCGCGCGCAACGGATTGGGGGACGGCGCGCGGCGCAACACCAGCGATTGGGGGACATCCCGGCCGGATTGCGGGACATTCAGGGCGTCCCCCAATACCAAGTCCTACCATTCTTTCTGTTCGAAACAGGGCCGGAAAGGCAACGGATGATGAAGATGCTTGACAGAATCGGAAATGCGGACGCAAATACGGCAAGGATGGCGAAAAGCGTTTGCGGTGACACAAGATCATCGGATCATGTCCGGACCAACCGGACCCGACGCATCGCCCGAGAGGCGCGAATCAGGCCGGGCGAACCGGCGGGCGAGGGCAGCGATGCAGGTGATACGTCCCGTTGGCCGCGAGGCGGCGGCGAGGAAATACGATCTTCTTTCCGCGATGATGGCCCATGCGCTGGCCGGCGATCAGAACCGGCAGCGGCTGGTGCTGCGGCTGATGGCGCTGATCACCACCCGATATAACTGGCAGCGCGACGAACTGACCATGGGCCAGCGCGAGATGGCGCGGCTGTGGTGCGTGGATGAACGCACCGTCAAGCGCGACATGGCGCGGCTGCGCGCGCTTGGCTGGGTGGTGGTCAAGCGGCAGGGCGTGCGCGGCCGGGTTTCGGTGCTGGGGCTGGATCTGGACCGGATCATGCTGGATACGCGCCCGGTCTGGGACCATATCGGGCCGGATTTCGTCGAAAGGGCAGGGGGCGCGAAGGCGGGCGATCC
>NZ_DHXG01000008.1:6469-38793 GCF_002413585.1 Paracoccus sp. UBA5162 | reverse complement strand
GGCGATCCGCATGACGAGACGGTGGTGCCGTTCCGGCGCGGCCGGACGGCGCCGGCGGGTGATCTGTGGGGCAGGGCGCGGCAAATCCTGGCGGCCGAGGATCCGGCCCTGTTCCAGGCCTGGCTGGCGGGGCTGGCCGATGGCGGGGTCGAGGCCGGATGCCTGATCCTGACCGCGCCCAGCCGCTTTCACGCGACCTATGTGCGCACGCATCTGCTGGGCCGGTTGCAGATGGCGGTGCGCCGCGCCGATGCCTCGGTCGCACAGGTGCGGGTGCTGGCCGGGTAGGGGCACCGGCGCGGCAGCCTATCGACAAGCAGGGCGGGTCAATTTAGGTCTCGGCTTTTAGGGATCGTCGGGGGACCGGTTCGCCACGGGCGATGACCGGGGGCCGGCCAGGTCCGCGCTTCGGACCGACACAGAGACGCCGCGATGGATCATCCTGCCTGTTCCGCGATCGGCAGAAGACATCAGATGACCGCCAGATGCGAGGGGCGCCGCCATGACCACACCCAGCAAGCCGTCGAAAGGCAAGGTCACGGCCTCGGCATCGCATCGCGCCTATGACATGCTGCGCGACCGGCTTTTGCGTTTCAAGTTCATGCCGAACCAGAAGATAAACGAAAATCTGCTGGCCGACGAGCTGAGGATCAGCCGGACGCCGTTGCGCGAAGCCCTGAACCGCCTCGCGGCCGAGGGGCTGTTGGTCAGCAGCGGCCGCGGTCTTTCCATTCCCGGCCTGGAGCCGGAGGTCGTTTTCGACCTGTTCGAGGCGCGGCTGGAAATCGAATGCGCCACGGTCCGAATGGCCTGCGAACGCGCCACGGACGCGGACCTTGCCCGCATGTCCGATTTTCTCGAATTGAGCATGGCGGAATCGCCCGATGCGTCGGTTGACAGGCTGATCGAGCTGGATCTGCATTTTCACGACACCATCGCCAAGCTGGCGGGCAACAAGGTGCTGCGACAGACCCTCTGCAACCTCAACGACCGTATTCACCTTATCCGCTGGATCGCCATGGAAGGCCGGCGTCAGGGCACACAGGCCGAACACCGCCGGATCCTCGACCATATGCAGGCCCGCGATGACCGGGCGGCGATGGCAGGAATGAGAGAACACATTCTGCATCGCAACGAAGACATCCTTGCCGCGATCAAGGCGGCCTACGGGCATGTCTACACGCTTTCGACCGGCTAGCGCAGCCGGCCCGGCAAGATGGGATCCGCCGCCCGAGGGGGACGATACGCATGGCATCAGAGCATCCCCGGGCGCCATGCCCGCAGATGGCGGCTTGACCCGATGAAACCGGCTGTGCATGGTGTCTTGTAGACATCGATGTATACAACGAAGGCTTCAAGCGGCGCGGCGGGTGGAAGCGGAGGGACGGTCCTGGACAACAAGCTGAATGGTGCCGAGGCGATGGTCCGGATGCTTCAGGCCCACGATGTCAGGCACATCTTCGGATTATGCGGCGATACCAGCCTGCCGTTCTATGACGCGATGCATCTGCTTGACCACGATATCGAACATGTCCTGACCCGCGACGAACGCAGCGCGGGGTACATGGCCGATGGCTATTCCCGGGTGACGGGCCGCCCCGGCATCTGCGAAGGTCCATCGGGCGGCGGCGCCACCTATATCCTGCCGGGACTGATCGAATCTTCCGAAAGCTCCATCGCGACGCTGGCCATCACCAGCGATATTTCGGTCTCGACCTACGGCAGATACCCGCTGACCGAAGTGGATCAGGAGGCCCTGATGCGCCCCCTGACCAAGTGGAATACCGTCATCCGGAAGGCCGAACACATCCCCCGCATGGTCCGGGCGGCGTTTCGTGCGATGACGACGGGCCGGCCGGGTGCGGCGCATCTGGGTTTGCCCTATGATATTCAATACGATCCGGTGGATTCGTCGGACATCTGGGCGGATCGCGGGCTTGCGACCTATCCCGCCTATCGCACGGGTCCCGAGGCCGAGGCCGTCGAAGCGGCGGTGGATGCAATCCTTTCGGCCCGCAAACCGCTGATCGTCTGCGGCGGTGGCATTGTCGTTTCCGGCGCGATGGACGAACTGGACCGTCTTGCGGGGCGTCTGGACATCGCCGTGGCCACGTCGATTTCGGGTCAGGGCTCGCTGGCCGACACGCATGATTGCGCGCTTGGCGTCGTGGGCTCGAACGGAGGCACCGACGAGACCTGGGAAATGATGCAATCGGCCGATCTCGTCGTTTTCATGGGGTGCCGCGCGGGTTCGACGACCACCGCCCGCTGGGAGGCCCCGTCGCCGGGCACGCGGATCGTCCATTTCGATGTCGATCCGATGGCGATCGGGGCCAACCTTCCGACCGAGGTCGGCGTCGTGGGGGATCTGCGGGTGGCGCTGGCCATGGCCAATGCCCAGCTTGACCGCCGCGGGCAGGGCGGCGCGACCTTTGGCGGTGCGGCGGCCGTGGCCGACATCAAGCGCCGCAAATTCGCGATCTTTGACAGGATCGCCGCCGAGGACGCCCGACCGATCCGCCCCGAGCGCGTGATCGCCGCCCTGATGAAGGTGCTTGCCCCGGATGCGACGGTCGTCTCGGATCCCGGAACGTCGTGTCCCTATGCATCGGCCTATTACCGACAATCGCTGGCGGGTCGCCGTTTCATCACCAACCGCGCGCATGGCGCGCTTGGCTATGCGCTGTCGGCATCGCTGGGCGCGTGGTTCGGCCGGCCATCGGGCAAGACGGTCGCGCTGATGGGGGACGGGTCGTTCGGATTCACCTGCGGCGAACTGGAGACGGTCTGCCGGTCGCGCGCGCCCATCACCTTCGTCGTCTTTTCCAACGCAAGCTACGGCTGGATCAAGGCAAGCCAGAAGGATGACAAGGGCGGCCGCTACTACAACGTCGATTTCAGCGGCGTGGATCAGGCCGCGGTGGCCGCCGCCTATGGGGTGAAATCCTGGCGGGTGGAAGACCCCGCCGATCTGGAATCCGTGCTGGCCAAAGCGGTGGCGCATGACGGTCCGACGCTTGTCGATGTGGTCGTGCAGCCGCTGGAGGAATCGAACGCGCCGGTGCGCCGGTGGATGGGATGAGGGTCTGGCCGACCGGGCCGAGACGGCAACATCGCGCGATCGGCGGGGGCTGAGCGAAAGGAGGACGGGATGAGGGCTGATGTCACGGCGGCCGCTGACCGGCCTCTGGGCCGGGCGCGCGGGCGAGGGCTTGCGACCCGGCTGGTTGCGGGCGACGATCCTGCATTCTTCGGCGCAAAGGGATTTCGCTGATGTCCGACCCGATCCGACCGTTCGGCGCGCCCGGAACCCATCTCGCGACGGGCGGCAAGGCCATCTATGGCGCGCCCCTTGGCATCCTGATGCTGGAGGCGCGTTTTCCGCGCGTCTACGGAGAGATGGGCAACGCCCTGACCTGGCCGTTCCCGGTGATGTACCGGATCGTGCGGGGCGCCACCCCGGACCGCGTGGTCTGCGACGCAGCCCGTGGTCTTCTGGACGACTTCATCGCTGCCGCCCGCGATCTTGTCGATCTTGGCGCCGAGGGCATCACGACGAATTGCGGCTTCCTTTCGATCTTTCAGAAGGAACTGGTCGAGGCGGTCCGGGTGCCCGTCGCAACCTCGGCGATGATGCAGGTGCCGTGGATCGACGCGGCTTTGCCACCGGGCAGGCGCGCAGGGATTGTGACCATCAATGCGCCGGGCCTGACGATCGCGCATCTGGAGGGCATAGGGGTGCCGGCCGATACTCCGATCCGCGGCACCGAGAACGGCACCGAGTTCTTTCGCACCATCATCAGGGCCGAAAAGCAGGATCTCGATCTGGCGCTGGCCTGCGCGGATGTCGTCGCGGCGGCGCAAGACCTTGTCGCGCGACATCGCGAAGTCGGCGCCATCGTCCTGGAATGCACGAACATGTCGCCCTACAGCACCGCGGTCCGGGCGGCCACCGGACTGCCGGTCTACGACATCTATTCCCTGGTCACATGGTTTCACGCGGGGCTGCGGCCACGCGATTTCAGCACCGCGCCGAAAGCGCCCGCATGAGCGCGACGACCCGCAGGAAGGAGCCCGAGCCCGATGGCTGACGACGACATCATGGAAACCCGCAGGGAGGGGTGTCTGGTGCTGACGCTGAACCGCCCGGCACGCCTGAACGCCTGGACCGAAGCGATGCGCGCCCGGCTGGTGGAACGGCTGACGGCGGCGGCTTCGGATCGCGGCGTGCGCTCGGTGGTGCTGACCGGCGCCGGCGACCGGGCCTTCTGCGCCGGGCAGGATCTGGACGAGCTGGGCACATTCGATACCGGCAGGGCCGAGGAATGGATCGACGGCTTCGCCCGACTTTACCGCGCGCTTGGATCGCTGCGGGTGCCGGTGGTCGCGGCGCTGAACGGTGTCGCCGCCGGGTCGGCCTTTCAGTTCGTGCTTCTGACGGATATCCGGATCGGCCATTCGGGTGTCCGCATGGGGCAGCCCGAAATCAACTCTGGCATCGCCAGCATCACCGGGCCCTGGATCATGCGCGAGATGCTGGGCCTGTCCCGGACGGTCGAACTGACGCTGAGCGGGCGACTGATGAAGGCCGACGAGGCGCTTGGCCTGGGCGCGATCCATGAGATCGTCGAACAGGACCAGGTGCTGGAACGGTCCATCGCCGTGGCGCAAGAGCTTGGCGCGAAGCCCCCGACAGCGATGAGCCTGATCAAGCAACGGCTTTTCGAAGTCCTCGAGCCCGGACTGGATGAAGCGATCGCCGCGGCAAAGCGGTATCACCGGCTGTCCTTCGAATCCGGCGAGATGCATGCCGGGACGCGAAAGTTTCTGGGCAAACGCGGCAAGGGCTGAACAGATGTCCGCACCCCCCGCCCCGTTGCAGCCCCCTTTCGCAGGCACCCTTGGCACCCTGCTGCGCGATCGCGCCCTTGCGGCACCCGACAGCACGCTGCTGATCCATCGGGGCGCGGCGATCAGCGTCGGCGCCCTCGCCGCGGCCGCCTTGCAGCAAGCGGCCGATCTGGGCGCGCAGGGCATCGCCGCCGGCGACCGCGTGGTCACGATGCTCGACCCCGGTCCGGACCATGTCGCGCTGGTCCTGGCGCTGGCCCTGGCCGGCGCCGTCTGGATCCCGCTGTCGCCCGAGGCCCGCGGACCGTCCCTGGTCCATGCGCTGGCGGTGGCGACGCCGAAGCTGATCCTGGCCGGCGCCGGGGCCGTGGCCAATCTGCGCGCCGCCGACACGGGGCAGACAGGCAGGATCGTGGAATTCGAGGCAAGCGGCTGGGGCGGCGTTCCCACCGATCCACCGGCCCTGGAACCGCCGGACGATCCCGATGCGCATCGGGCAATCCTGTTCACCTCGGGCACGACCGGACCGCCCAAGGGCGTCATCGTGACCGAGAGGATGCTTCTGGCCTCGGCTGCGGGCTGCGCGATCGCCAGCGACTGCTCGGTCGGCGCCGGCTATCTGATGTGGGAGCCGATGCACCATATCGGCGGGCCGCAACTGCTGATCGCCGCGCTTGCCTGTCAGGCGCGGCTGGTGCTGGTGCCCCGGTTCAGCGCCAGCCGGTTCTGGGATCAGGTGCGCCGCCACGACGTGACCCGGATCCATTATCTGGGCGGCATCCCCGAGATCCTGCTGCGGGCGCCGCCATCGGCCGGGGACCGGAACCACGCCGTGACACTTGGCTTCGGGGGCGGCTGCCGGGCCGATATCCGGCGCGCATTCCAGTCCCGTTTCGGGGTTCCCCTGCGCGAAGTCTATGGCATGACCGAGGCATCCAGCTTTGCCACCATCAACCTGGACGGCACCGAAGGGGCCATCGGCGCGCCCGTTCCCTGGTTCGATGTCGAATTGCACGATGCCTCGGGCCATGTCCTCGACGGCGCGGCCACCGGCCAGATCGTGGTGCGCGAACGTCAGGCCGGGCTGCTGACGCCCGGATATCTCGGAGATCCGCAGGCGAGCGCGAAACTGCTGAAGGATGGCCGGTTGTTTACCGGCGATCTGGCCCGGCGGGATCGTGACGGACATCTCTACTTTCTGGGGCGGACGACGGATTCGCTGCGCCGCCGGGGCGAGAATATCTCGGCCTGGGAGGTCGAGACGGCGCTGGCCGCCCATCCCGACATCGCCGAGATTGCCGTCACCGGCGTGCCATCGCGGATCGGGGACCATGATATCCTGTGCCATGTGCTGCTGCGCGAGGGGGTCGAATACGATCCGGCGGCACTGGCCGCGTGGAGCCGCGAGAACCTGCCCCGGCCGCATGTGCCGCGATACTGGAAACGGGTCGAGCGCTTCGAACGCACGCCCAGCCAACGCATCCGCAAGGGTCTGCTGGATCGCGACATCACGCGCGCTTTCGATCTTGGAGACAGATGACACCGACCGGCCGCCCGAAACCCGAATGTCGCAACAGGAGTCAGATCATGCCGCTTTTCGAGAGATCCGAGTTTCTGTCGCGCCTTCGGCTGGTCAAGCGCGCGATGGCCGACCGGGACATCGACCTGTTGCTGGTCGCGTCACCGGCCAACCAGAACTGGCTGACCGGATATGACGGATGGTCGTTCTACACGCCGCAGATGGTCGTTGTCGCCGCGGATCTGGATGAACCGGTCTGGATCGGCCGCAAGATGGATGCGGTCGGCGCGAAATTCACCGCCTATCTTGCCGCCGAGAATGTCGTCCCCTATCCCGACCGGTTCGTCGGATCGGACAGTCTTCACCCGATGGACTTCGTGGCCGACACGCTGATCGCGATGGGGCTGGAGAAGGGCCGCATCGGGGTTGAAACCGATGATTACTACTACACCGCGCGTTGGGACCACATCCTGCGCGCGCGTCTGGACAAGGCCCGCTTCGAGGACGCCTTTCTCCTGGTGAACCGCTGCCGCATGGTAAAGTCGGAGCGGGAGCTGACCTACATGCGCCAGGCCGGGCAGATCGCGACCGCGGCGCAACGGGCCGCCTTCGAGGCCGCGGAACCGGGCGTGCGCCAATGCGACGTCATGGCCGAGGTCTATCGCGTGACGACTTCGGGGCTGCCGGAATTCGGCGGCACCTTTCCCTGCAAGCCGCCAAACGCGATGGCAAACGAGATGTGTTCGGCCCCGCATCTTTCCTGGACGGACGATCCGCTGGCCGAGGGCGACATCTTCTACATCGAGCTTGGCGGCGTTCGGCACCGATATCACAGCCCCCTGTCGCGCTGCATCTATCTTGGCACGCCGCCCGACGAGCTCGGGCGCCTGTCGGACGTCATCGCCGAGGGGCTGGAGGCTGTCCTGGCCGCCGTCCGTCCCGGCGCCACATGCGGCGAACTGGCCGAGGCCTGGCAGCGCGTGATCACCAGGCACGGCGTCGAGAAGGACAGCCGGATCGGCTATCCCGTCGGACTGGGCTATCCGCCCACCTGGGGCGAGCTGACGGCCAGTCTGCGCATCGGGGACATGACCGTTCTCGAGGCCGGGATGACCTTTCACTGCATCCCCTCGATCTGGCGCGAGAGCTATGGCATGACCATTTCCGAAACCTTCGCGGTCACCGGGACAGGCGCCGAGTGTTTCGCGCAATCGCCCCGCCGATTGCTGGTGAAGCAATGATGCCGCCCCCGATGATACCCCCAGGGGCCGCGCCAAGCCGGGAACCGGCGCTGGCGGGCCGGGATGGCTGCGGATTTCAGGTTGACGCATCCGGGCGCGCGGTCTTCAAATGTCCCGCAGCATTCGCGCAACGGGAATGGTGCCCCGCGAAAGTGCAGCGGGACGGGGCACGGGCCGGCACGGCAACGCGAGGTTCTTGGTGATGTCGGACGAACCCATGCGACCCAGCACCGGCCCGAAGGACGACGCAGACGAAGACAATCCGGACCGCCCGGAGGCCATCGTCCGGGCCGGCCCCGATCTTCTTCAGCGCGTCACCGGCTTCGATCTGTGGCATCTGCGGCTGCCCGTCGTCTCGCGGCGCGATCACGGTCTTGGCGCGGTGTCGGGGTCGTGCGAAAGCGTCATCCTGCGCCTGACGGCCGAGGGCGGCGAACGGGGCTACGGCGAAGCCGCCACCTGGGCGCCGTTCACCGGCTCTGCCGAGGCAGGCTTTGCCGCGCTGGACCGCTATATCCGCCCGCATGTCCTGGATCGGCCGGTGGGTCATGTGGGCGCGATCATGGCCGATGCCGCGGGCGCGGTCGCCCATGCCACGGAAGCCAAGGCCGCGCTTGAAACCGCGCTGCTCGATCTTTGCGCGCGGATCGCCGGCGTGCCGGTCTGGGCGCTGCTGGGCGGAAAGTGCCGCGATACGATCCCCTTGTCCTGCTCGCTTGCGGACCCGGATTTCGAGGCCGATCTGGCGCTCGTGGACCGGCTGGCCGCGGACGGCGTGGGCATCGTGAAGCTGAAGGCCGGCGTGCGCGGGCATCGCTTTGACATGATGCGGCTGGAGCGGATCCGCGCCGATCATCCCGACATCGAGATCCGGGTGGACTTCAACCAGGGGCTGGGCCCGGAAGACGCCGTGGCGCGGGTCCGCGATGTCGCGAAAATGGCGCCGGGCTTCATCGAGCAACCGGTGCGCGCCGGCCAGTTCACCCTGATGGCGCGGATCCGCGATGCGATCGACGTGCCGCTGCTGGCCGATGAAAGCGTCTTTGGCCCCGAGGACATGCTGCGGGCCGTCCGCGAAGGCATCTGCGACGGGGTTTCCGTCAAGATCATGAAGGCCGGCGGCCTTTCGCGCGCCCGGCAGAAGGCCGAGATGGCGGCAGCATCGGGTTTGACGGCCTATGGCGGCGACATGTTCGAGACCGGACTGGCCCATCTGGCCGGGGCGCACATGATCGCCGCCACCCCCGCCATCACGCTGGGCTGCGAATTCTATCAGGCGCATTACTACCTGAGGCAGGACATTCTCGACGGACCCTTTCCCCTGCGGGACGGTGCCGTCGTGGTGCCGGATGCGCCCGGGCTGGGCATGTCGCCTTCGGCCGAAATCCTGGAACGATTCGCCCTGCGATCCAGCATCGGCCGCGCCGCATGACGCAGGGCGCGCGTCATATCATCGTTGTCGGCGCAGGCATCGTCGGCGTCTCGGCCGCGATCTGGCTTCGTCGCGACGGGCATGAGGTCACGCTCGTGGATCGTGCCGGACCCGGAGAAGGCACCAGCTTCGGCAATGGCGGTGTGCTTGCGGCCTGTGCCGTCGTTCCGGTGACCGTTCCGGGCCTGCTGCGCAAGGCCCCGCACATGCTGTTCCATCCCGAACAACCCCTGTTTCTGAAATGGCGCCATGTGCCCAGGCTTCTGCCCTGGCTTCGCCGATATATGGGCCATGCCAACGATCCGGACGTGCGCCGCATCGCCCGCGCGCTGACACCGATCCTCGGCGCCAGCCTGTCGGACCATCAGGAACTGGCCGCGGGAACCCCGGCCCGGCACCGGATCACCCCATGTGACTATCTCTATGCCTACAGGGATCGCAGGCATTTCGAGGCCGACGCATTCGGCTGGGGCATCCGTGCGGCGAACGGCTTTGCCTGGGACGAGCTGGAAGGCCGCGCGCTGCGGGATTTCGACCCGGCTCTGTCCGAGGATCTGGGCTTTGCCGTGCGTCTGCCGGGTCACGGCCGCATAACCGACCCGGGCCGCTACGTGAAGGACCTGGCGGCCCATTTCCAATCCCTCGGCGGGCGCGTCCTGAGGGCTGATGTCAGCGACATCGTGCAAGAGAACGGGCGCGTGACCGGTCTGCGCGCCACAGGCGAAATCCTGCCCTGCGATACGGCGGTCTTCTGCACCGGCGCATGGTCGCGCCCGCTGGCCCGCAAGCTGGGCATCGACGTTCCGCTGGAAAGCGAACGCGGCTATCACGTCGAATTCGTCGCGCCGAACATGGCGCCGAAGGCACCGGTCATGGTAGCCTCGGGAAAATTCGTGGCGACGCCGATGGAGGGGCGGCTGCGGGTCGCGGGCACGGTGGAATTCGGCGGACTGGAGCCGCCTGCGTCCCGGGCGCCCCTTGCCCTGCTGAGGCGGCAGGCCGTCGCGGCCTTTCCCGGCCTTGCCGCGCAGGAAACGCGCGAATGGATGGGGCACCGTCCGGCACCGGCCGATTCCATTCCGATCATCGGCGCGTCGCCGACCGTCAGCGGCGCCTATCTCGGCTTTGGTCACCACCATGTCGGACTGACCGGTGGGCCAAAAACCGGCCGTCTGCTGGCCCAGCTTATCTCGGGCAGGCGGCCCGATATCGACATGGGCCCTTACTCTCCGGCACGTTTCGCGATGGCCGGAAACGCACGACAGGACTGAAACTATAGAAAAAGCAGGGAGATCGACATGACTAAACTGACCACGCTTCTTGCCGCGACCGCACTTGCCGGCGTCGCGGCCCCCGGTTTCGCGGAAGTCTGGGACATGCCACTGGCCTATTCCGCGACCAACTACCACTCGGTGACGGCCGAACAATTCGGCAATTGCGTGACGACCGGGACGGGTGGCGAAATCGAGATCAAGACGCATCCCTCGGGCTCGCTCTTTGCGGGCAACGACATCAAGCGCGCCGTCCAGACCGGCCAGGTTCCGATCGGAGAGCGCCTGTTGTCGGCGCACGAGAATGAAAATCCGCTGTTCGGCGTCGATTCCATTCCGTTTCTCGCCACCTCCTTCGATCAGGCCGCCGATCTGTGGACAGCCGCGAAACCGGCGCTGACCGAGTTGCTGGCCAAGCAGAACATGACCCTGGTCTATTCGGTGCCGTGGCCGCCGCAGGGTCTCTATTTCAAGAACGAGACGAAATCGATCGCCGACATGAAGGGGGTCAAGTTCCGGTCCTACAGCAACGCGACCGCGCGGCTGGCCGAACTGACGGGCATGCTTCCGGTCCAGATCGAGGCCGCCGAGATCAGTCAGGCCTTCGCCACCGGCGTGGCGGATGCGATGATTTCCTCCGGCGCGACCGGCTACGACCGCAAGGTCTGGGAAAGCCTGAACTATTTCTACGAGGTGGACGCCTGGCTGCCGCGCAACTACGTCCTGATCAACTCGGACGTCTGGGCCAAGACCTCCGAGGCGAACAGGAACGTGATCAACGCCTGTGGCGCGCTGGCGGAATATGCGGGAACCTGGCGCGCGAAGGAATACACCCAGTTCACGCTGAACGGGCTGCGCGAGGGCGGCATGACGGTAGAGCCGGCAAGCGATCAGATGAAGGCGGAACTGAAGGACATCGGGGCAACCATGACCTCGGAATGGCTCGAGACGGCGGGCGAACCCGGTCAGGCCATCGTGGACAAGTTCCGGGCCATGCAAAAGTGATCCTTTCGCCGGACGGCCTTCGCCGTCGTCCGGCGCTTCCGTGGCCTCTTGCACCTGGACGGGGGAATGATCGTGGGAAAGTTGCGCGGCGTCAGAACGGTTTGCGATGCAATCTACAATCTGGCGGGGGGCGTTGCCGCATTGTGCCTGATCGGCATTCTCGCCTTGATCGTGGCCCAGATGGCCGCCCGCTGGACCGGCGGCGTCCTGATCGGCGCGACCGCCTATGCCGGATACATGATGGCCGCGGCAAGCTTTCTGGCCTTTGCCTATGCCCTGAATCACGGCGCGCATATCCGCGTCTCCATCGTGCTGAACGCCGTTCCCCGGAAGGTTCGCAGATGGCTTGACGTCTGGTGCTTTGCGATCGGCGCGGCGGTCATGTGGTATTTCGTCTGGTATGGATGGCGCTTCGTCTACTGGTCCTGGAAGTTCGGGGATGTCAGCCAGGGACAGGATGCCACCCCCCTCTGGATTCCCCAGAGCGCGATGCTGCTTGGTGCCGTCATCCTGGCCATCGCCCTGACCGATCACCTGATCCACGTCATCGCCACCGGCAAGCACCGGATCAGGCAGAATCTTTCCGACCAGAGCTTCGGAGAGTAGCGCGATGGAAAACCTCTACATCATCATCCTGTTTCTCTTTGTCCTGTTCACGCTTCTGGGCAGCGGCGTCTGGGTCGGGCTCGCGCTCATGGGGGTCGCCTGGGTGGGCATGGAGCTGTTCACCTCGCGGCCGGTCGGCGATGTGATGCTGACCACGATCTGGACGGCCTCGTCATCCTGGACCCTCACCGCGCTGCCGCTGTTCATCTGGATGGGAGAGATCCTCTACCGGACCCGATTGTCGGAAGACATGTTCCGCGGGCTCTCGCCCTGGATGGCGGGGCTGCCGGGCGGGCTTGTCCATACCAACATCGTCGGCTGCGCGGTCTTCGCCGCGGTGTCCGGCTCATCGGCCGCGACACTGACCACCGTCGGCAAGATGTCCATCCCCGAACTGCGCAGCCGCAATTATCCGGAATCGATGGTGATCGGCACGCTGGCCGGGGCGGCGACGCTGGGCCTGATGATCCCGCCCTCGCTGACGCTGATCGTCTATGGCGTCACGATCAACGAAAGTATATCGAAGCTGTTCTTCGCGGGTGTCCTGCCAGGGCTGGTGCTGGCCCTGCTGTTCATGGCCTATGTGGCGATCCGTTCGCAAACCTCGCGCCACTGGACCCCGCGCGAGGACGCGCCGATGTCGTTTCGCGACCGCGTGGTGAATTCACGCTTCCTGCTGCCGGTCATCTGTCTGATCCTGGTGGTCATCGGCTCGATGTATCTGGGTTTCGCCACCGCGACCGAGGCCGCCGCCTTCGGCGTTCTTGGCGGCCTGACCCTTGCCGCGCTTCAGCGATCGCTGACGTGGAAAAGCTTTACCGAAAGCCTTCTGGGGGCCACGCGCACATCGGCGATGATCGCGCTGATCCTTGCGGGTGCCGCGTTCCTGTCGCTTGCCATGGGCTTTACCGGGCTGCCGCGCGGGCTGGCCAACCTGATCGCGGGCTGGAACCTGTCGCGCTTCGAACTTCTCATGGTGCTGCTGGTGTTCTATATCATCCTGGGCATGTTCCTGGACGGGATCTCCTCGGTGGTGCTGACCATGGCCGTGGTCGAGCCCATGGTCAGGGATGCCGGGATCGACATGATCTGGTTCGGCATCTTCATCGTCGTGGTCGTCGAGATGGCGCAGATCACGCCGCCGATCGGGTTCAACCTGTTCGTGCTGCAAGGCATGACGGGCCACGAGATGAGCTTCATTTCCAAGGCGGCGTTCCCGATGTTCCTGCTGATGGTTCTGATGGTCTTCGTCCTGATCCTCTTTCCCGACCTCGCCACCTGGCTGCCCGACAATATCCGATCGGCTCCACGCGGGTGAATGCCGGATGCGGCCCGTCTGCCGCGCAACCGCGATTCCGGCGCTGTTTCGGCCGCGTCTTGTGATACCGTTCCTCTGGTGTTGCCGGCCTTGAAGGGAGACTCGTCGTTGTTCAGCCGGATCAAGCCCAGTTCGTGGACCGCGGACCAGCGGTCACCCGATGGTTCGGCGCCGATCCGGGTCGAATTATGGACCGCGAAATCGCTGTTCGAAGCCGGCAGGGAACTGGCGGCGACGCGGTTTCCGGAATTCAACGATGCGCCGGCCGCCCCGATCCGGCGGCTGACCGACAATCAGGATGCGATCCGGACGAACTATCTTGATACCGTCATGGCGGCAGAACGCGACGAACTGATCACGCCGGCGGCGGAATGGCTGATCGACAATTACCACATGGTCGAAGAGAACCTGCGCCAGCTGCGCCAGGGTTTCGGACGCTCGTTCCTGCGCCATCAGCGGAAAGTGGCGCTGTCCGGGGGCGGACAGGCGCCGCGCAGTCTGCTGATCGCGTGGTATTTCGTCGCGCTGACCAATTCCGAGGTCAAGGCCGACGACCTGTCCGACTTTCTTCGCGGTTTCCAGTCGGTCTCGACGCTGGATATCGCCGAGCTATGGGCCGTCCCGACCTTTCTGCGCTATGTTCTGGTCGAAAATCTTCGCCGGATGTCCGACCGGGTGGTGACAGCGCGCCGGTACCGCAATACCGCCAACGCCATCGCCGATCTGGTCGCAAGCGATCCCGACAACATCTCGGCCATCGTCGAGGGCCGGGGCGAATTGATCTTCCGGGATACCGTCGCGGTCCAGTTGCTGTATCGCCTTCGCGAGGGCACCGCGGACGCGCAGGCGGCGCTGGCGGCGCTGGAACGGCGATGGGGCGGACAGCCGGCGCTGGAACGCGCGGTGCAGCGGGAATACGCCCAGCAATCGGCCGGCAACGTCACCGTCGGCAACGTCATCAGCAGCCTGCGCCGGATGGGGGATATCGACTGGCTGACATGGTTCGAGGGCGTCAGCCATGTCGACAGGATGCTGGTCGGGGATTCCGAATTCGTCCGCCTGGACCAGGCAACCCGCGCGGCCTATCGATCCGCGGTCGAGCGGACGGCGCGCCGATCCAGGCTGAGCGAGACCGAGGTCGCCCGGCTGGCGCTGGAGACCGCTGCCGGCGATTCCGAAGGTGCCGCCGATCGGGGCATCCTCCGGGAGCCGCGGCTGGACGGGCGCGTCGAGGTCGGGCACCTGCTGGTCGGCGAGGACCGGTTCCGGCTGCAGCGGCTGGCAGGGTGCCGCAGGACAGCCTACGAAATGCTGGGCATCTTGATACGCCGGCTTGGATGGTTGTCGCTGCAACTGCCCTTGCTGGTCCTGACCGTCCTGCTGTTGGCGGTGATGACCTGGACGATCCCCGCCGGCCTGCCCCGGTGGCAGGTCGGCTTGCTGCTGGCGCTGGCGCTGGTCCCGGCCAGCGAGACCGCGATGCAGGCCCTGGCATTTCTGGCGGCGCGATGGCTGGCGCCGCGTTGCCTTGCGGGCTATGATTTCCGGACCGGCCTTCCCGCCGAGGCGAGGACGCTGGTCGTCATCCCCTGCATGATCACCAGCATGGACGCCATCGACGAACTGGCGGACACGCTGGAATCGCATTACCTTGCCAATCCGCAGACCGAGATATTCTTCGCGCTTCTCAGCGACTGGGCCGACGCCGATGCCGAAACGCTTCCGCGTGATCAGGCGCTGCTGGATCACGCCCGCCAGCGCATCGACGCGCTGGCCGAACATTACAACCACGGCGGGGTCCGGCGCTTTTTCCTGCTGCATCGGCGCCGTCAGTGGAGTGCGACGGACCGCGTCTGGATGGGCTGGGAACGCAAGCGCGGAAAGCTGACCGAGCTGAACATGCTGCTGCGCGGTCAGACCGGGACCAGCTTTCTGGCGACCGGCCCGACCCCGCCCGAGGGGGTGCGCTATGTGGTGACGCTGGACAGTGACACCCGATTGCCACGCGACACCGTCGCGGCCCTGGCCGGCAAGATGGCCCATCCGGTCAACCTTCCGGTCAGCGACGAGAAGGGTCTGGTGATCCGGGGCCATGCGATCATGCAGCCGCGGGTCACGCCCTCCCTGACGACCGGGGCCGAAGCCTCGGTCTTCCAGCGCGCATTTTCCGCGAACCGGGGGCTTGATCCCTATGTGTTCGCCGTCTCGGATCTTTACCAGGATCTGTTCGGTCAGGGCAGCTTCACCGGCAAGGGCATCTACGACGTCGATGCGTTTCAGGCGGCGATGACCGCCCGCGTGCCCGAAAACGCCATTCTCAGCCACGACCTGCTGGAAGGCAGCCTGGCCCGCGCGGCGCTGGTATCGGATATCGAGGTGGTCGAGAATTTCCCCACCCGCTACGCGAACGAGGCAAGCCGCCAGCATCGCTGGATGCGCGGCGACTGGCAGTTGCTGCCGCTGATCGTCACGCCGGGAAACGGACTGAACGGGCTGGCGCGGTTCAAGATGCTGGACAATCTTCGCCGGTCCCTGGTCGCGCCGGGCTGGCTTGCGACCTCGGTCGCGGGCTGGCTGCTGCTGCCGGGATCGGCGGCGGCGCTGTGGCAATTGGCGCTGATCCTGCTGATGGTGCTGGTGCCGATCCTTCAGATCGATACCAACGTCCTTCGGCGCCAGTATGGCGTGTCATGGGGGTATCACATCCACCAGGTGCTGCGCGACGCCCGCATCTCGTTCACCCAGTTCGGGCTGCGGCTGACCACGGTCGCGGATCGGGCCTGGTCGACGGCGGACGCCATCTTCCGGACCTTGTGGCGGCTGGCCGTCAGCAGGCGCAACCTGCTGGAATGGACGCCATCGCAGCTGATCGGCGACAGGGACGACCCCCGGCTTGCGGCCGAATATCGCCGGATGATCGCGTCGCCCCTGATCGGCGGCGGCGCGATCCTGGCCTCTGCCGCGGTCAATCCATCCGCCCTTCCGGTCGCGGTGATTTTCGCCGCGCTGTGGATCGCCGCGCCCTGGATCACCTTTCGCGCCTCGCGGTCGCTGGAAACGGTCGACCAGTTGCAGATCTCGGCCGAGGACAAGGCCGAGTTGCGGCGCATCGCCCGCCGCATCTGGCGCTATTTCGACGAATTCGTCGACCAGACGACCAACCATCTGCCGCCCGACAATTATCAGGAACTGCCAGCCCCGAAACTGGCCGAACGCACCTCGCCGACCAATATCGGGCTGTATCTCATGTCGGTCATGTCGGCGCATGATTTCGGCTGGATCGGCCTGGACACGGCGCTGAAACGGATCGAGGCCACCATCGCCACGCTTGAACGGATGCAGCGGTTTCGCGGGCATTTCTTCAACTGGTATGACACCAGAACGCTGTCGGTGCTGCCCGCGCCCTATCTGTCTTCGGTCGACAGCGGCAATCTTGCCGGGATGCTGATCGCGCTGTCCTCCGGTCTGCGGGGCTGGGCGGCGCACGCGCCTTCGGTGCGCGTGCCCGCCACGGCGGGGCTGCGCGACACGCTGGACATCCTGCGCGCCGAGCTGGAGCTGCTGCGCGACGATCGCCGTGCGCTGCGCGACCTGCACGGCGCGATGAGCGAGGCGATCGACGGCTATGCCCGGTCGGTGGCGCACAGCCTGCCCGGATCGCTGGCCGATCCGGTCGCGGCCGGGCAGTTGATCAGCCGCGCCGCGACCATCCGGCGACTGGCGGGCGATCTGCACGCGGCGACCCCGCGCGGCGACGCGGCCGAGATCCTGGCCTGGTCCACGGCATTGGTGCGCGACACCGCCGATGTCCTGAACCCGGTCACAACCCGGCCCGAGGCGCTGGACAAGTTCGTCCTGCAGACCCGGCTTCTGGCCGAGCGGGCGCGCAACCTTGCCTTCGGGATGGATTTCAGCCTGTTCGTCGATCGCGAAAAGTCGCTGATGTCGATCGGCTATCGCACCGATGCGCAGGCGCTTGACGGCAGCCGCTATGACCTGCTGGCCTCGGAGGCGCGGCTGACCAGTTTCCTGGCCATCGCCAAGGGCGATCTGGGCAAGGAACATTGGTCGCGTCTGGGCCGGCCCTTCGCGATGGTCGGCCATCGCGGCGCGCTTCTGTCCTGGTCGGGCAGCATGTTCGAATACCTGATGCCGCCGCTGCTGCTGAAGGAACGTCAGGGCGGCATCCTCAACCTCGCCGACAAGATGGCGGTCGCGATCCAGATGGAATGGGGGCGGTCGCACGGCCTGCCCTGGGGCATCTCGGAAAGCGCGTTCAACGCCCGCGACCGGGACATGAACTATCAATATTACGCCTTCGGCGTTCCCAACCTGGCGCTGAAGCGTTCGGGCGGCGATTACGTGGTGGCGCCCTATGCCTCGATCCTGGCGGCACAGATCGACCCGCAGGCGGCGATCAGAAACCTGGCCGCGCTGCGCGAACTGGGCGCCGAGGGCCGCTTCGGGTTCTATGACGCGGTCGATTTCTCGCCACGCCGCCAGCGCGAGGGCGCCAATCACAGCGTCGTGAAGAACGTCATGGCCCATCATCACGGCATGTCGATGCTGGCGATCGGAAACGCCGTTCTCGACGGCATTCATCGCGAAAGGTTCCACGCCGATCCGGTCGTGCGCGCATCCGAATTGCTGCTGCAGGAAAAGTCGCCGCGCGACATCACGCCGGTGACGCGCGCGACCACGGCTTTCGGACCGGGGCGGGACACGCTGCTGAGCAGCGGCGATACCCTGACCGTGGTCAACGATCCGGGCCGGGCCGAACGCGAGGTGGCCCTGATGTCGACCGGCGCCTTCACCATGTTCGTGTCCTCGACCGGCGCCGGGCGCGCCATGCTGGGCAATATCGCCCTGAACCGGTGGTCCGCCGATCCGACCCGGGACGATGGCGGTATCCATCTGCTCATGCGCGACATCCAGTCGGGGGAATGGTGGTCGGCGACCCACGCCCCGTGCAGCGGGGCCGACGAACGCAGCACGGTGATCTTTTCCGATCACAAGGCCGAATTCTTCAAGACCGCCAACGCGATCGAAAGCCGGCTGGAAATCATCGCGGCGACCGAAGGCAATGCCGACGGACGCCGCCTGACCCTGCGCAACCTGTCGGGGCGCGACCGGACCATCGAGGTGACCTCGTATGGCGAGATCGTGCTGGACGATCCGGCCTCGGACCGGGCCCATCCCGCCTTTTCCAAGATGTTCGTCGAAACCGAGATCCGCGACGAGGGCGCGCTGATCATGGCGCGGCGCCGGCCCCGCGATCCGCGCGGCCAGTCGCTGTATATGGCCCATCTGGTGACCGGGCCGGATGGTGCGCTGACCCCGGCCGCCGAGGCCGAAACCGACCGGCGCGCCTTTCTTGGCCGCGGTCGCAGCCTGGCCGACGCCGCCGCGATGAAGAGCGGCGCAACCCTGTCGGGGCGCCAGGGCCATACGCTGGATCCGATCTTCGCCATTCGCAGGCATATCCGCGTGCCGGCCGGAAAATCCGCCTCGATCACCTTCTGGACGCTGATCGCCGACAGCGCCGAGGACTGCGCCCGGCTGGCCACCCATTTTACCCGCCCCGGCTGTTTCGAACACGAGTTGCGGCTGGCATGGACCTATTCGCAGGTCCAGCTGCGCCATCTCGGGGTTTCGCTGGATGAGGCGAAGCTGTACCGGCAATTCGCAAGCCTGCTGATCTGGCCCGATCTGCGTCTTGCCGCGACGCCGCAGCGGCGCCGGGACATCGGCCGGCAGAACGAATTGTGGCCGATGGGAATTTCAGGCGATGTTCCGATCCTGCTGCTGCGGATCGACAACGAGGCCGATCTTCCGATCATCCGAAATGCCATGCGCATGCATACCTTCCTGCAAAGCCGGGGCGTCTTGCATGATCTGGTGATCCTCAACGAACGCCCGACCAGCTATGCCCAGGATCTGCAGCACGGAATTCAGACCCTGGTCGATGCCGCCGTCCACGCGGCCGGCCAGTCCGGCCCCCATCATGCCCATGCCGTGCGTCGCGATCAGATAAGCCAGGGCAGCTTCGACACGCTGATATCGGCGGCGCGGATCATGCTGCACACCCGCAACGGCAAGCTTTTCGAACAATTGGCGCGGCTGCGCGAGACGCCGCCGGCTCCGGCGCGCCTTCGGGGCTGTGGCGAACGCCGGCGCGACGATCCCCGGCCAAGGCCTGCGTCCCGATCGCAGCTGGAATTCTGGAACGGATTTGGCGGGTTCGCATCCGACGGTCGCGAATATGTGCTGCGCATCACCCATGACCGGCAGACCCCCCATCCCTGGATCAACGTGATCGCGCGTGACGATTTCGGCTTCCACGTCTCGGCCGAAGGGGCGTCCTACACATGGGCGGTCAATTCTCGCGATTACCGGATCACGCCCTGGACGAACGATCCGGTCATCAATGCGCCGGGCGAGACGATCCTTGTCCACGACCCCGAGACCGGCTGCGTCGCCAGCCCCTTCCTGGCCACGTCCGAGCCGGGCGACGCGGTCTTCGAGGCGGCGCATGGTCTGGGATATTCGCGCTTTACCGCCGATTATGGCTGGGTCGTGGTCGAGGCGGTGATGACGCTGGCCCGCGACGTTCCGGCGCGGCTGACCCGGCTGCGGGTCACCAACCGGACCAGGCGACACCTGCGGCTGCGCGGCGTCGCCTATGCCCAGCTTGTCCTTGGCACCGACGCGGCGGTTGCGGGCCCGATGGTCCGGACCGGCTTTGATACCGGGCTTGCGGCCGCCATCGGGCGCAATCCCTATTCGGCGGATTTCGCCGATCGGATCACCGCGCTGGCCTGCGATCGCGAGGTGGACGCCCATTGCGGTTCCCGGACCGCCTTTCTGGGCCGCGAGGGCGCGATTTCCTATCCGGCGGCGCTGGAATCATGGCCCCGTCCTGCCGCGCAGGGCGGCGGCGGCGCGCAAGACGTCGAGGCGGCGGGCGATCCCTGCGCCGCCATCCGCTGGCCGCTGTCCGTGGCGCCGGGCGAGACCGCCGAGACCACGCTGATCCTGGCCAATGGCGACGCCGAAACGCTGCCCCGGGTGCTTGCCGCCGCGCGCAGCCCCGGCGCGTTCGATGCGGCGATGAACGCCGCGCGGGACGAATGGGACAGCGTTCTGGGAACGCTGCAGATCGACACGCCGGACGACAAGCTGAACCTGCTGGTCAACACCTGGCTTCCCTATCAGGCGCTGGCCTGCCGGATCCGGGCGCGGACCGCCTTTTACCAGGCATCGGGGGCGTTCGGGTTCCGCGACCAGTTGCAGGATACCAGCGCGCTGATCCTGCAGGATCCGTCCCTGTGTCGCAGGCAGATCCTGAACGCGGCCGGGCGCCAGTTCACCAGCGGCGATGTGCAGCATTGGTGGCTGCCCCGAACGGGCGCCGGTGTGCGCACGACGATCTCGGACGATGTGGTCTGGCTGGGCCATGTGACCGCGCTTTATATTGCCGCGACAGGGGACCGCGCGATCCTGGACGAGCCGGTGGAGTACCTTTCGGGCCCCGAACTGGAGCAGGGCGAACATGACCGCTTCTTCGTGCCCGATTCCTCCGGCCTGCGGTCCCCGCTCTATGACCATTGTGCCAGGGCGCTGGATCTGGCGGTCGCGCGCACCGGCCGCAACGGATTGCCGCTGATCCTGGGCGGCGACTGGAATGACGGCATGAACCGCGTCGGCGAGGCCGGCCAGGGCGAAAGCGTCTGGCTGGGCTGGTTCCTGTGCGCCACCATCGATGCCTTCGCGCCGCTGGCCGAGGCGCGCGGCGACGCGGCGCGTGCGGCGGCATGGTCGGCGCATCGCCAATCGGTCGCGGCGGCGCTGGACAAGGCCGGCTGGGATGGCGCCTGGTATCGGCGCGGCTATTTCGACGATGGCACGCCGCTGGGATCCGCCGACAGCGACGAATGCCGCATCGACAGCATTGCCCAAAGCTGGGCGCTGATCTCGGGCGCGGGGCGCGAGGATCGCGCGCAGCAGGGTGTCGCCCAGGCGTTGTCGCATCTGTTCGACCGCGAGGCGCGGATCATGCGGCTGTTCACGCCGGCCTTCCGCGACACGCCGCGCGAGCCGGGCTATATCAAGTCCTATCCGCCCGGCGTCCGCGAGAATGGCGGGCAATATACCCATGCGGCGGCCTGGATGGTCTATGCGCTGGCGCTGTCGGGCGACGGCAACCGCGCCCATGGGCTGTTCGACGCGCTGAACCCGATCACGCATTCGCACGACCCGAGCGCCGCCGAGGTCTATCGCGTCGAACCCTATGTCGTCGCCGCCGATGTCTACGGCGCGCGCGACAAGCTGGGTCGCGGGGGCTGGACCTGGTATACCGGATCGGCTGGCTGGATGTATCGCGCGGCGGTCGAGGGAATTCTGGGCATTGCCCGCAGGCCCGGCGGTTTCGCGGTCGATCCGCGCCTGCCCGACGAATGGCCGGGCTATGAGGCGACCCTGTGCCTTGACGGCAAGACCCGCCGCATCGCCGTCGATCGCGACGGCGAGGATGGCGAGCTGCGGATCCGTGTCGATGGCACCGGTGTCGCGGCCGGCGCAACAATCGGCTGAGCCGGCGAGGCCCGATCAGCGCCGGCAATCCGGCGCGCGCGCAAGGCCGTCGCGGCCGGCCAGCCAGCCGGGCGGCGCGGTCGGGGGCATGTCCGGCCGCCGGAACCGCCGCCTTGCGTGCCGCCGGCATCGAGTGCGACGAACGCCCCATCCTGCGCGTCGCGGTGGCCCGGTCTACGCCGTGGCGGCGGTCAGCCCCTGATCCAGGTCGGCGATGATGTCTTTCAGATCCTCGATGCCGATGGATAACCGCACCACATCCGGGTCCGCGCCTGCGCTGATCTGCTGATCCTCGCTCAGTTGGCGGTGCGTGGTCGAGGCGGGGTGGATGATCAGGCTGCGCGTGTCGCCCAGATTGGCCACATGGCTGAACAGCCTGAGGCTGTCGACCAGTCGGACGCAGGCATCATAGCCGCCCCTGACCGACATGGTAAACAGCGCCCCCGCGCCCCTGGGCACGATCCGCTGCGCCCGTTCATGCGACGGGGATGACGGAAGTCCCGCATAATTGACGCTTTCGATCCGGGGATCCCTGTCCAGCCATTCGGCCACCGCCATGGCGTTCCTCACGTGCCGTTCCATGCGCAGGCCCAGCGTCTCGATTCCCATCAGCGTGTAATGGGCGCCTTGCGGGTTCATCGTCATGCCCAGGTCGCGCAGGCCGACGGCGATCGAGTGAAAGGTGAAGGCCATCGGCCCCAGGGCCTTGTGGAATGTCAGGCCGTGATAGGCACTTTCCGGCTGCGACAGCGACGGGAACCTGTCGGACGCGGACCAGTCGAAATTGCCGGAATCGACAAGGATTCCGCCCGTCACGGTCCCGTTTCCGGTCAGATATTTCGTCGCGGAATGCACGACCAGCGTGGCCCCGTGGTCGATCGGCCGGCACAGCCAGGGCGTGGCCGTGGTGTTGTCGACGATCAGCGGAATGCCCGCCTCCTCGGCGATCCGGGCCATCGCGTCCAGATCGGTGACATAGCCGCCGGGATTGGCGATGGTTTCGCAGAACAGCGCGCGGGTCTTGTCGTCGATGGCGGCCTTGATCGCGTCCAGATCGTCGGTATCGACGAAGCTGGCGGTCCACCCGAACCGGCGGATGGACTGGCCGAACTGGGTGATGGTGCCACCATAGAGCCGCGAGGAGGCCACGATATTGCAGCCCGGCCCCATCAGCGGAAACAGCGCCATGATCTGGGCGGCATGTCCCGACGAACAGCCGACGCCGCCGACCGCGCCCTCCAGCGCGGCCACGCGCGCGACCAGGGCGGCCACGGTCGGGTTGGTCAGGCGCGAATAGATGTAGCCCTGTTCCTCGAGATTGAACAGGCGCGCCGCGTGATCGGCGTTTTTGAACACGTAGGAGGTGGTCTGATAGATGGGAACCTGCCTTGCACCCGTGGCCGGATCCGGTTCGGCCCCCGCGTGAACGGCCAATGTGTCAAAGCCAGGGGATGTATCGGTCATGAAGGGGTTTCCTGTCGGTCGCGGAACGGGGCAGGGCGCGCTGGCATTTCCGGAACCTTGTGCCGGAGAATGGCAGCGGCGGGGCCTGATTTCCCTCGATTAAAGCAAAAGCAACCGGGGGAGGCAAACGGTTTGGCGGCCGGCCGCGGGAATTGGCGTCGTCGCTGGCGCCAGCCCTGCGCGGCAAGGGAACCGGGCCCCTGTCCGGGCGTTCAATACGACACGATTCGTCGCCCTCGGCCGGTCATGCCGGCCAAGGGCCCCGCAGGAGCAGACCCGCCGACCCCGCAGCGGCCTTGAATCCGTCACGGTTTCACGTCCACGGTTTCGGCCAACCCAAGCGCAGGCAATTTTAGGGAGCCTACCTCACCATGAAAACCAATCTCGTTCTTGCGGCTGTCGGACTGGCGGGCGCGCTGGCCAGCCCCGCCTTGGCCAATATCACCGTCTCGTCGAAGATCGACACCGAGGGCGGACTTCTTGGCAATATCATCGCGCTGGCGCTGGAGGATGCGGGACTGCCGGTCGAACGGCGGCTGCAACTGGGCGGCACGCAGGTCGTGCGCGAGGCTTTGCTGGCGGGTCAGATCGACATCTATCCCGAATATACCGGCAACGCCGCCTTCTTCTTCAACGAGGCCGACAGCGATGTCTGGAAAAGCCCCGAGGCCGCCCATGCCCGCGCGGCAGAACTGGACGCGGCTGAAAACCAGGTGATCTGGCTGGACGCGGCGCCCGCCAACAACACCTGGGCCATCGCGGTGACGGGCCCGGTGGCCGAGCAGAACGGCCTGGCCACGATGACCGATTTCGGCGCCTGGGTCGCCGGCGGCGGTGACGTCAAGCTGGCCGCCTCGACCGAGTTCGTGTCATCGCCCGCGGTGCTGCCCGCGATGCAGAAGACCTATGGTTTCGAATTGTCGCCCGATCAGACGGTGATCCTGTCGGGCGGCGATACGGCTGCGACGATTCAGGCCGCGGCACGGGGCACGTCGGGCGTGAACGCGGCGATGGTCTATGGCACCGATGGCGGCGTCGGGGCGACCGGGCTTGTGGTGATGGAGGACGACAAGGGCGTGCAGCCCGTCTATCAGCCCACGCCCATCGTCCGCGAAGAGGTGCTGGGCGAATACCCGGCCATCGCGGATGTCCTGAACCCGATCTTCAGCGGCCTTGATCTGAAGACGCTGCAGGATCTGAACGGCCGCATCCAGGTCGGCGGAGAGCCTGCCGAGGCCGTGGCGCGCGATTACCTGACCCGGACCGGAGTGCTGGACTGATCCGCGCCGCGACACAGACGCGCGTCGGCTGGCCGGCGCTGTCGGCGCCGGGGCTTCTGTTCATGGTGCTTGGACTGGGCGCGTTCCTGGCGCCTTTCATGACGCTGGCGGCCAACCGTATCGTGGCCGGCGAGGGGGTTCCGATCTGGCAATCGGCCGGGCCGGGCGTGACGCTGCCGGGCCTGGCCGCGCTGTCGGCGGGGCTGGCGCTTGGCGTGCTGCAGATCCGCCCGGTCCTTCGCCTGCTGGGCGCCGCGTTGGGGCTTGCGGCGCTGCCCTGGCTTTTGTCGCAGGGCGCCGCCACGCTGCTGGCGGGCGCGGGCCAATACGCGCGCGTCTCGCCCGGTGCCGGATTCTGGTCGCTGCTGGTCATCCTGGCGCTTCTGGCGGCGGACGCGCTGAACGGCCTTTCACCGGGCCCGCTGGCACGGGCGGGCCTGCTTGCCGCGGTTCTGGCTTTGCTGGCGCTGCTGCTTGGATCGGGGGCATTGTCGGACCTGTCGGTGATGCAGGAATATGCCAGCCGGCAGGGCGCGTTCCGCGATGCGGCGCTGCGCCATCTTGGCCTTGCGTTCGGTTCGCTGGCGGCGGCGGCGGTGATCGGCCTGCCGCTGGGCCTGGCATGTTACCGTCGCGCCAGGCTGCGCGCCGCCCTGCTGCCGGTGCTGAGCTTCTTGCAGACCATCCCTTCGCTGGCGATGTTCGGGATCATGATCCCGCTGCTGGGCTGGGTCGGCGACAGCGTGCCGGGTGCGCGCGCGATGGGCATTGCCGGCATCGGCTTTGCCCCCGCGTTTCTGGCGCTTGTGCTGTATTCGCTGCTGCCCGTCGTCGCCAATACCGTCGCGGGCCTGCAAAGCACTCCGCCAGCCGCGCAAGAGGCGGCGCGCGGCATGGGCATGACGGAACGGCAGCGCCTTATTCGGATCGACCTGCCGCTTGGCCTGCCGGTCATCCTTGCCGGGATGCGGATCGTGCTGTTGCAGAATATCGGCCTTGCGGTGATCGCCGGGCTGATCGGCGGCGGCGGCTTTGGCACCTTTGTCTTCCAGGGCCTGAACCAGACCGCAACCGACCTGATTCTGCTGGGCGCGCTGCCCACCGTCGCCCTGGCGCTCGTGGCGGCGATCGTGATGGACATCCTGGTCGAACTGGCCCGACCGATACCGGAGGGCAGATCATGATCGAAATCGACCGGATCACCAAACTCTATGACGGGCGCCCGGCGGTGGATTCCGTCTCGATGACGGTCGAGGAAGCCACGATCACCGTCATCGTGGGCACGTCGGGATCCGGCAAGACCACGCTGCTGCGCATGATCAACCGGCTGGTCGAGCCCAGCTCGGGCGAGGTCCGGATCAATGGCGAGCCTACGTCCAGCCTGCACAAACACGTGCTGCGGCGGCGCATCGGCTATGCCATTCAGGGTCACGGATTGTTCCCGCATCACACCGTCGCGCGCAATATCGGCGCGGTGCCCGAATTGCTGGGCTGGCCCCGCCAGAAGATCAGCGCCCGCGTGGACGAATTGCTGAACCTGTTCTCGATGGAGCCGGCCCGGTTCCGCGACCGCTTTCCCTATGAATTGTCCGGCGGGCAGCAGCAGCGGGTGGGTGTTGCGCGGGCCCTGGCCTCGCGTCCCGATCTGATGCTGATGGACGAACCCTTCGGGGCGCTGGATCCGATCATCCGGGCGCGCGCGCAGCAGGATCTGCGCCGCATCCAGCAGGCCCTGGGATCGACCATCATGCTGGTCACGCATGACATGGAAGAGGCGATCCATCTGGGCGACAGGATCGCGGTGATGGACAAGGGCCGCCTTGTCCAGCACGGCACGCCGGCGCAGATCATCCGGCAGCCGGCGACGGATTTCGTGGCGGAAATGGTCGGCGGCGTCGAACGTCCGCTGCGCCTGCTGTCGCTGATCCCGGTCTCCGATGTGGTCGAGAACGGATCCGCCGAGGGCGAGGCCGTGGCGGTGGAGACCAGCCTGCGCGACGCGCTGGCGATCTGCCTGTGGACCGGCCGCGAGGCGCTGCCGGTGACCCGCGACGGGGCCGGCCAGCAGAGGGTCACACTGGACGCGATCCGTGCGCGGGCCGAAGGCCGGACATGAGGTGGCAGAACCTCTTGCGGGGGGCGCTGATCGCGCTGCTTCTGGCCCTGGTCCTGCGTCCGGTCTGGTTCACGCCGGTCTTCGCGCCCTTCGCGCCCGAGGGCGGGCCGGTCATCTACGATCGCTCGTCGCTGCTGTCGCTGTCGCTGAGCCATCTGGGTCTCGTGGCGCTGGCATCCACGGCGGCGACGCTGGTTTCGGTGATGCTGGCGATCCTGGTCACGCGGCCGGCGGGGGCGGCCTTCCGTCCCCTGTCGCGCACCATCACCAACATGGGCCAGACATTCCCGCCCGTCGCGGTTCTGGCGCTGGCGGTGCCCTCGCTTGGCTTCGGCGCCGGGCCGACGGTCGTGGCGCTGTTCCTTTATGGCCTGCTGCCGATCTTCGAGAACGCCATGACCGGGCTTCTGACCCTGCCGCCCGCCACGATGGAGGCCGCGCGCGGGATCGGCCTCAACCGCCGGCAACGGCTGGTCCGGGTGGAATTGCCGCTGGCGCTGCCGGTCATCCTGACGGGCATCCGGCTGTCGGTGGTCATCTCTCTTGGCACGGCCACGATCGGCTCGACCGTCGCGGCCAGGACCCTGGGCGAGGTGATCATCTCGGGGCTGCTGACGAACAACACCGCCTATGTGTTGCAGGGCGGGCTGATCGTGGGGTTGTTCGCGGTGCTGATCTATGACGCGATGGTTCAACTGGAAACCCGCCTGTCGCGGCGAACGGCGCGATAGGCGGGACCATCCGCATCGCCAGCGCCGGGTCTACCCGACACGGGTCCGCGACAGCCGGTGCCGCGCGATGCGGACGGCGGCGAATGTGGCAAGGATGCTGACGATGACGAACCCGGCCAGGGCCGTCACGGGATAGGACAGGGCATCGGGCGGCGGATCGAAGATGCCCGACAGAAGCTTGACCAGCATGTCGGCCGCGGCGACGCCGATCGCCGCGCCGATGACGGCGCCGGGAACGAGGATGATCAGCGCCTCGCTCCACAGAAATCCCGCGACCTCGGATCCCGACGCGCCGAGCGCCAAGAGAATGGCCGCCGCCCGGCGACGCTCGGCAAAGCCCAGATACAGCAGCATTCCCGTCGCCGCCGCCAGCAGCAGGACCGCGAAGGCGATCTCGACATTGGTCAGCCGGCCAAGATCGACGGCGGTCAGGCTGGAGGCGATGATGTGGAACGCGGATTGAAGATCCGAGACCTTGTAGCCCGAGGCCGGCCCCAGGGTGTTGCGGATATCGGCGGCCAGCGTTCCGGGATCGGTCTTGCCCCGGATCAGCAGAACCTCGTGGCCGGGGGTGCCGGTCTGCGCGGCGATGTAGGCCGCGTTGGCGACCAGAAAGGAATCCTTGGGTGCGGTCGGAAATTCCAGCGCGACGCCCACGAAGGTGAACGGAATCGCCTTGTATTGGTGGGTGGTGGCATCCTGAAGCCGCAGGTTCACGGTATCGCCAAGCGCGAGCTGAAAATCGTTCACGGTTTCCTGCGACACCAGAACGCCGTCCGGTGTCGCGGCCAGCGCCTTCAGCGTGGCCGCCGCATCGCGATTGGCGAAATAGGCGTCGACGATCGACGTGGCATCTGTGATCGTGGCGGGGTCGATGCCGTAGATGTCCTGCAGGTCGTTGCCGACATAGGCGAAGCGATGCTGCATCGGCACGGTCGCCGCGACGCCGGGAAGGGCCGCGACCTTTGTCACCACCGGCTCGACCGGCGTCGAGGTCGACCCGGTCACCGTCACATCCGCCCCGTTGGTCAGCAGGGCATCGACCCGGGTCTGGCCGTTATAGGTGAGGTTGAAGATCGCGATGGCGAAGGCGAAGGAAAAGGCAAGCGATACCAGCGCGATCCCGCCCGCAAGCCGCCGGTTCTGCCGCGACAGGCTGGCGGCGATGCTGGGCGCCGTGCCCGAGGCCAGACCGCTGCGGCCGATCATCGTCGCCAGGCCGCCCGAAGACCGGCCGATCAGCCACGAGGTCAGCCGGATCGTCAGCAGCACCGCCCCGGTCCAGAACAGCAGCGGCGACAGGAAGGCGGTGTAATCGACGGCGGTGGCCGTGACCCCTTCCGGAGCCAGCACGACCTGGTAGTTGGAGCTTGCCGATCGCAGGAAGATGACGGCGGCGGCGGCCAGGCAGATCACGTCCAGCCACAGCCGCTGCCACAGCGGCACCTTGCCCCTGGTGAAATAGCTCCGGCCGCCGACGATGGTCTGGTCGCGCAAGCGGGACAGGGCGGGCAGCAGACCGCAGAGAAGGGCGATCGCGAAACCGCCGAGCCCGGCCAGACCGATCCAGGCCAGGGCGGCAGGCGCCAGCGCCGCGCCGCCGAACTGGACGACCGCCAGCGCCAGGGCGGCCAGCGCGCCGAAGACAGCGGCCCCGACCGCGCCGAGCGTTTCTTCAGACGCGACGAGCCGCAGGATCGACCCCCGGTCCAGTCCGCGCATCCGCAGCAGCGCCTCGCTGCGGCCCTTGCTTTCACGGTCCGCCGACAACAGCGACACGGTCAGCAGGATCGCCAGCATCGCCGCCGGCAGGCCGAGGAACAGGAAGATGACGCGGGCATAGATCGCGTCGCCCCGCACCGCATCCAGCCGCGCGCCCAGATTGTCGCCGACCAGCGCGGCGCCCGCGATCCCGGCCTCGAAATTGCGGGCGCTGCGGGCCTCCTGGATATAGGCCTGATCGGGCTGGCGGGGCAGCGCGGCATGGGTGAACCCGGCATGGAACTGCGTGGTCGTCCGGGCCGGATCGGCCGCGAACAGGCTGGTCCACTGAGCCATCGGCAGGATGACGACGTTGTCGGGCGGGGCGGTCGGCCCGGCCCCGGCGGGGGCGCCGACGGTCTGGAACAGCGCGTCGGCATTGGGAAGTTCGACGATCCCGGCGATCGTCACCGGAACGTCGCCGCCGGCGGCCTTGACAATGATGGTGTCGCCGATCCCGGCATGCAGGTTCGCGGCCGTCTGCTGGGCCAGAAGCGGGCCGTCATAGCGGCCCAGAAGCAGGCGCATCTGTTCCGGGAAATCCGTCCGGTAGCCGGGATCCAGCCCCAGCACCTTGGCCGCCCCGGTGGTCTGGACCGTGCCGCCCGTATTCGCGCTGAGCGCCGAGACATCGCCATAGCCGACCTTCTGCACCCTGCGAAGGTCGGGCAGGGCGGCCAGCGCCGCCCCGATCCCGGCATTGTCCGTTCCGGGCCTGGGCTGGACCTGCCAGTCCACGACGACCTGCGACACCGCCCGATCGGTCATCGTCGAGGCGCTGATGACCGAGAAGACGCCGATCAGCGCGACCAGGGTGATGGCGATCGCGACGCCCGAATAGGCCAGGGCGATCTGCACGAGGCGGTGCTTGAGCACGCCTTTGATCCAAAGCGGGAACATGTCGGGCCTCCTTTCAGGCGGCATTCACCAGGCGGCCGTGATCCATGTGGAACCGGGTCGGCATGGTGGCGGCAAGAGCCGCGTCGTGGGTCGTCATCAGCAGCGCGGCATCAGCCTGGTCCAGGGCCTTCAGGACGGCCTGCATCACCGCGCGCCCTGTCGGCTGGTCAAGCTGTCCGGTCGGCTCGTCGGCCAGAATGATTTCGGGATTGGTGACGAGGGCGCGGGCAAAGGCGACCCGCTGCATCTGCCCTCCCGACAATTCGTCGGGCAGCTTGTCGGCCAGATCGGACAGATCCAGCAGGCGCAGCGCATCATCGGCGCCCGGATGCGGGCGGGCGGGAAGGAACGACGCCAATTGCAGCGGCAGTTCGACATTCTCGCGCACGGTAAGCGACGCGATCAGGCTGGGTTCCTGGAACACGACGCCGATCCGGCGGGGGCGCAGCATGTCGGGTTTGGCCGCGCCGAACCACGACAACCCGCCCGAGCTTGGCCGTTCGATCCCCGCCAGCATCTTCAGCAGAGTGGATTTGCCGCTGCCCGACGGGCCGGTGACGGCGATCCGGGCGCCCCGGTGCAGGTCCATGCTGGCATCCTCGACGGCATGGACCGGATCGCCGCCCGGATGGTAGATCCGGCTTACATGCCGCGCCTCGATCAGCGCGGCATTGTCCCCGGCGGAGGATCGCAGGGGCGCGCGCAAGGTCGGGCTGGCCGCCCGCTCTGCATCGGGCGAGACCGCCTGACCGCCATCGGGCGCGGGGCGCGCGGACAGCCGTCCGTCGCGCAGGTGCAGGACGCGCGTGGCGATGGCTTCGACCGCGCGGCTATGCGTTGCGATCAACGCCCCGCGACCGGCGCGGCTGCGTGCGACCAGCATGTCCAGGATCAGCCGTTCGGTCTGTGCATCGACCTCTGCGGTCGGCTCGTCCGCCACCAGCAGGGCCGCATCAAGCGCCAGCGCGACCGCCAGCCCCGCGCGCGCAATCTCGCCCCCCGACAGGGTGGCGGGATAGGCGGCCGCGCGGGCGTTCATGCCGACGGATTGCAGGATGGCCCCGATTTCGGGCAGCTCCGCGCCCTGTCTGCGAGACAGGGCGAAGGCGACGTTTTCGGCGACCGTCAGATGCGCGAACAGGTTGTCGCGCTGCGCCATGATGCCCAGCAACGACGACCGGATCGCCGCCTTTTCCGCCTCGGGGCGCCGGGTCATTCGGCGGCCGTCGATCTCGACCGTGCCGCCATCGGGGTCGTCCAGCCCGCACAGGCAGGACAGCAGCGTCGATTTGCCACTGCCCGAAGGACCGGTGAGGGCCACGATCTCGCCCGCGCGAACTTGCAGACTGACGCCCTTGAGCGCACGGATCTCGGCGTCGCCGACATGGTAGAACCGGAACAGGTCTTCGGCGACAAGCAGGGTCACGACGGCCACCGCAGCGATTCCGCCATCATCTTCCACGCATCGACGTTGTCGGCGCCGGCGGGGGCCGAAAAGGTGACGATTGCCTCCTGCCCGGCATGGAACAGATAGATGCGGCGGTTTTCCAGCCGGATCCGGCGGTTGGTGACCGGGTTGATCGCAGAGTTCGACAGATAGTCCAGCGCGACCGCTTCCCCGGCGGGCAGCGTCATGGCCCGGACATCGGTCACCTCGACCGCGTGCCCGCCGGCGACCAGATCGGGGACTTCGCGCTGCTGGATGGACTGCGGCGTGGGCGCCTTGTCGGCCTTGGCCGTGGCGATGTCGATCGTGCCGTATTTGTCGGCGAAGCTGACCCCCGTGGCGGTGTCGCTGCGCGACCAGCCCTCGGGCACCTGCATCGAGAAACCTGCGGGCGCGGTATAATCGATGAAGACCTGATTGTCGGGAATGTCGCCCGGCGGATTGGTCTCGGGGGCGACGGCGGTCTCGCGCGGTGCCAGCGGCGCACCCTGCGCGACGCTGCTGATCGGGATCGCCAGCGACGCCATGATGGTGCTTGCCGCAAGAACGGTCGTCACAAGGTTTTTTCGACGGTTCGTCATTCTGTTTCCTTTCTGCCGGAGCTTGCCTGGCTGCGTCCCGGTTTCTCTGCGCAACCATCTAGGACAGGTTGAAACCGCAACGATGACCGGAAACTGTAGCGGCCGATTGCCCTTTCACCGATGTTTATAGATCGCGGATCTGCGCGGGATCTGTCCGCCATATTGCAAATTTGTAAGGCCGGGCTTCTGCTCGCCGCCTGCTTTCAGGG
>NZ_DHXG01000008.1:0-6063 GCF_002413585.1 Paracoccus sp. UBA5162 | reverse complement strand
CCACCAGGCGATGGCAGCAAGGGCGGCAGCCCAGATCCCAACGACCGCGATTGCACCCGCGCGACTTCTGGGCAGGGCTGCCAGTCTGTCCGCCTTGGCCCTGAGATCGTCCATCACGTCACCCGGCACCAGGCGGACAGCCAGCAAAATCCCAAGCGGAACGAGAATGGCATCGTCGAGATAGCCCAGCACCGGAATAAAATCCGGGATCAGGTCTATCGGACTGAGTGCATAGGTGACGACGCCGACGGCGACAACCTTCGCAAGCCACGGAACACGGGGATCGCGGGCCGCCAGGTAGAGCGCCACGACATCGCGCTTTACCAGACCAGCCCAGTCCCGCAACCGCCTCAGGATCTCGGGTTTTTCCATGCAATTCCTGCGGCCCGGTTCGGTACCGGCCTTGAAAGACGAAGAACATGCCCGCGCAGTTCAAGGTCAATCCCTCCGGATGATTTGAGCGGCAGCGGTTCACCGGGATACAGCGTTGAGCATCCTTTATCATCGGCGGCCATCGGCGTTTTCCTCCAGCAGTTCGATCTGGATCTGCTGCAATTCGACCAGCTTTTCCCATTGCTGGGCAAGCTGATGGTCGATCTTTTCGTGCAATTGCCGGATTTCCAGTTCGGATTTGAGGTTGACGCGATAATCGTTTTCGGCCCGCAGACGGTCCTTTTTCTCCTGCCGGCGCTGGCTCATCATGATCACCGGCGCCTGAAGGGCGGCCAGACAGGACAGGACGAGGTTCAGCAGGATGAAGGGATAGGGATCGAACGGCCTGGCGCCGAGGAACAGAACGTTCAGCAGCATCCAGAAGATCAGCACCGCCAGAAAGGACAGGATGAAGGTCCAGCTGCCGCCGAATTCGGCCACGCCGTCGGCAAGCCTCTCGCCGAACGTGTAGGTGTCCTCTGCCTCGTTCTCGGGGTTGCGCGATACCGGTTCGCCCGCTTCGAGGCTGGCGATCACCTGCCGGTCAAGATCGGCCAGTTCGCCGCGTTCGTCGGCCAGCAGCCGTTCGACATAATCCCGTCGGAACCGTGCAAGGTCCGGCTGGCAGATCTGCTTGCCCTCGCCCCAGCCGGGCGCCGTGGCGGCGATCAGTTCGGACACGCCCGGACGAACCGAAATCCATGGGCGCAGCCTGGGCGCCGGAAAGGATCGTCCGCAGACGTGGCAGACGGACTTTCCGGCAGTCCGGGTGGAAACCGGGTCGATCATGCCATACCTCATCCTTCGCCGCCCGGGCCGACATGACGAGCGGACTATCGTTTGCCGGGAAATTCAACCCCGGAGGGGTCTGTCCGATCGCGGCCAATCGGCATCCTCGCAGGGGCGGCGTGTCCGGCCAGCCGGAAGGCGTCCTTTTCGGGATGGCGATTGTGGCCCGTCAGGATCGCCCGAGGTGTCGGTTCGGGCGGCGCCGGACCACGAGGCCCGGCCGGAAAAGCGCCGCCCATCCGGTTCTCCTGTCCTTTCGGGGGGCTAGTTCATGTACCAGCCGTGGCTGACGACAAGCGACTGGCCGGTCAGCGCGTTGGTGGGAAAGGCGGCGAAGATGTGGGCGACCTCGGCGACGTCGGCGATCGTGGTGAATTCCTGATCGACGGTCTCGCCCAGCATCACGCGGTTGACGACCTCGTCCTCGGAGATGCCCAGATCGCGCGCCTGTTCGGGGATCTGCTTTTCCACCAGCGGCGTCTTGACGAAGCCGGGGCAGATCACATTGGCGCGCACGCCACGTTCGCCGCCTTCCTTCGAGATCACGCGCGCAAGGCCCAGAAGCCCGTGCTTGGCGGTGACATAGGCCGATTTCAACGGCGAGGCTTCCTTGGAATGGACCGAGCCCATGAAGATGATCGAACCCGATCCGGCCTTGTACATATGCGGCAGACAGGCCCTGGATGTCAGGAATGCGCCGTCAAGATGGATCGACAGCAATTTCTTCCAGTCGGCGAACGGAAAGTCCTGCAACGGGTGGACGATCTGGATTCCCGCATTGGACACCAGGACGTCGATCTTGCCCCATTTCGTGACGACCGCCTCGATGCCGGCATTGACCTGCGCCTCGTCGGTCACGTCCATTTCGACCGCCATCGCCGTACCGGGACCTTGCGCCGTCAGCGCGTCGGCCGTCTTCTGCGCGGCGTCCAGCTTGAGATCGGCGATGACGACCTTCGCGCCATCGGCGATGAAGCGTTCGGCGATGCCGTGGCCGATGCCGCTGGCCGCGCCGGTGATGATGCAGACCTTGTCCTTGAGGTTCATTTCACGTCTTCCTTTTTCCAATGGCGCGGCGACAAGGATGCGCCGCGACCGTTTCCAGATATGTCCACAACGCCCGCCCCCGCCCCCGGCTCCCACATGCCTAGCGCAGCGGAGGATCGCCCACAGCAAGGAAGGCCAGCGCGTCGGGAAGCGCCGAGCGCCAGAATTTCCAGTTGTGATCGCCCTCTGCGACCCGCAGGTGAACAGCGACGTTTCTTGCCTTCAGCGTCTGATACAGCGCAAATGTTCCCCGCCAGAGGCCAAGCGAATCGTGGTCGCCAATGGCAAGAAGGAGACGGGGCATCGTTTCGGGCCTTGTCTTGTCATTCAGCAGGGTGAACACGTTCAACGCATTGAAGCGGCGGCCGTCGAAGGGATCGCCGAAAGCGCCGGAAAAGTGCGGTCCCGGATTTGGCAGATCGATACCGGTCTCGAACATCCCGTCGGGTTCGACATCGAAATAGACCGCATCGCGGATCAGATTGAGCTTTTCGGCCGGCAGATTCAGATCTTCCTGCGGAACGTTCTGCCAGATCGCGGGTGACAAAGCCGCGATCGAGCCGAAACGGGGCCTCGCCATCGCCAGGCGAAGCGCACCATATCCACCCATGGAAAGGCCCAGGATCGAGTTGGCCCGGGGGCGTTCATCGATCCGCCATTTCGCATCCACCCAATCGATTATGGCGTCAAATGCCGCTTCCGCGTCGCGGCCGGGGCCGGCATCGACATACCAGTTGTTTCCCAGGCTCGGCATGACGACAATCGGCCGGGCGCCCGTATCGGGCATCGCGGCGAGTGTCGCATCCACCTGGCCCAGACGGACCCAGTCGCAGCCTGTGCCGCCAAGCCCGTGGAGAAGAACCAGCAGGGGCCGGCCCGATACAGGTTCATCGGTCTCTGGCTCAAGCACGACGACGGATGAGGCCGGGTTCATGTCGATGGACGGCACCGAATAGGTGCCGATCCTGTATCCCGCCGCCAGCGGACGGTCCTTGGGCTGGCAAGGTTCTGCAAACGCCTGGATCGCGCCCAGCGTCGTGGCGGCAAATATCAGGCCGGACCATTTCAAGCGGCGTCTCATGGACGGAACCCTTCTCCGAGAAACCTCTGCCTTGCGGGGGCGTCGAGGTTGCGAAAGACCGGACGCGAATGCAGGAACGGCATCCTGATCATTCCAGATAATCATGCATGACCTCACCCAATCCGAGGGTCAGATCGGTCAAGAGATGAACGGCCGAGATCACCTCGAGAACCGGCAGGGCGGCCACGGGCGCCAGCGCATGATGGTGCAGTTCCAGCCCGGCGGGGCCTTCCCATGCGCCTTTCAGCGCGATGTCGGTCGTGTAGTAGCGGACGAGTTCGCAGATCCGCGGGCTGCAATCGACATGGGGAATGATCTTGAGAAGAAAATTCGGCGCCTCGAGCGCCTTGATCACCTTGTTCTTGTCCAACTCGCGATGCTTGTAGCCCATCGTGCCGGTCGCCACCCGGACCGAGCCGACATCAAGCGTGCCGATCAGCGTGTCCTTCTCGATCCGCAGCGCGGGGTCGGCCAGCTTTTTCGGAAAGCCCCAAATTTCGCGACCGCCCGCAATCGGCGCCTCGTCGTTCAGAAACATCGCATGGACGTAGCCGCCCGCAACGCCGTCCAGCGTCACCGGGATGACCTGTCCGCTTTCGGTATAATCGCCAAACCCCGTCGAATCCGGCATCCGGATGAATTCGTATTTGACCAGCGGGTCGGTGATTTCCAGCGGCTCGGGCACGACCGCCCGCAATGCATCGATGTCCGTGCGGTAGGTGATCGTCAGGAACTCGCGGTCGATGAACCGGTAGGGGCCCTTTGGGTAGGAGGGACTTGTCAGCGGCATGGCGAAAGCCTGTTTGGCGACATCGCTCGGTTTCATTTCGTTTCCCTTCACGTGTTCCGTGAGCCCAGATCGAAGACCTGCAGGCCGTCCTTGCCGATCTCGCGGCTCTTCCATTTCCTGTGCGCCAGCGTGCGGCCGACATCGGCGATCCCCGCCGTCCAGTGTTCGGTCATCGACAGCCGCGAGAATTCGTAGTCCTTGGAATTGCGCTCGAACCCCTCCTTGCGGTGAATGAAATGGACCAGCGTGACCGGGCAATCGGGACCGGCGTCGCGCAGCAGGGCCAGATCGGGATCGGATTGCATCTCCTTCGGCAGCTTCGCCGCCAGCCGTTCGGCCGCAGCCCGGATGTCATGCAGGTGGCGGTAGCGATCGGTGGTCAGGCGGGTCCGGCTGGAATAGCGGATGTCCTTCTCGCGTTGCTGGACATCGGCGATGTCGACCGGCAGATCACCGCGGGCGCTGAACAGGTCGATCTGAAAGATGCACAGCGCCTCGGTGCCGGCGTTCTCCATCACGTATTGCAGCGGTGTGTTGGAGACGAGGCCGCCGTCCCAATAGAAATGGCCGTCGATCTCGACCGGCGGAAAACCCGGCGGCAAGGCGCCGCTGGCCATGATGTGCCGCATGTCGAGGCGCATCTCGGTGCTGTCGAAATAGGCGAAGTTGCCGGTCTCGATATCGGTCGTGCCAACGCTGAGGCGCGGACCCTTTTCGTTGAGATAGTCGAAATCGACCGTCTCATTCAGCGTCGCCGCAAGCGGCGCGGTGTCATAGAAGCTGAGCGCCGGATGGGCCGCGAACGGCCAGAGCGCCAGCAGCGGGCGCGGCCGGAAAAAGCCGGGCGCGCCTGCCAGCGCCACTTCGGCGGCGGCAATTTCCGAATAGATGCGGCGCGGCTTCGGGCCCCACATCCAGGGGGCGTAGGTCAGATCCGAGGTGATCTGTTCCCAGAAGCTGCGAAGCCGCTCGACCCGCGTCTCGACCGGGTTGCCGCAGATGATCGCCGCGTTGATGGCGCCGATGGAAATTCCCGCGACCCAGTCGATTTCCAGCCTGCTTTGGGCCAGTTTTTCATAGGCGCCGGCCTGATAGGCCCCAAGGGCACCGCCGCCTTGCAGCACCAGGACGTTCCGCTCTGCTGTCGGCATCTGCTTCTTCCTCGTCGGCACATCGTCCAGGGGAAGGATATGATATCCACCGACCGTCACTTTTACCCGGTTCTTACAAAAGTGACAGCTTTGCCGGCATCCTTGACCGGGCAATGCCGGATTGGCGGACTTGATCGGTGGCCGGATCCGCACGAGCCAATCTTGAAGACGCGGCTGGGGATCAAGGGTGCGGCCGGCCCGAGGGCGATCCGCCGTTTGCACGTCATCGCGCCGGACCGCCGCCCGAAGGCACGGCAGGCGCAGTGGCAATCGCCGCAAGGCCTGCTACCGTGAACGGGCGTTGCGCGACCCGTCACGGAGAGATTTTCGCCATGTGCCTTTCCCAGACCGTCAGCTTTACTGCCAGCGCCTTTCTCGTGGTGGGTGGCGGTTATGCCGTCACGCGCGCCTGGGCGATCAATCCGCGGTATCTGCCGGTGGCGCTGATGCCGGTCTTTGCCGGACTTCAGCAATTCATGGAGGGCAACGTCTGGTGGGGGGTGAATACCGGCGATCCGGGCGCGACCCTGCTGGGGGCACTGGGGTTCATCTTCTTCACCTGGTTCATGTGGCCGTTCTGGATCCCGCTGGCCTCCTGGGTGCTGGAGCCGCCCGGCAGCCGGCGCCGGCCCTGGATGGCTGCGATGTCGGTCGCGGGGCTTGCCTTCGGACTGGCGCTCTATGTGCCGCATCTGGTCAATCCCGGCTGGATCGAGGTGACGGTCAATCAGGATTCGCTGGCCTACGACGGCACCATGCTGCTTGACTACCTG
>NZ_DHXG01000090.1:10523-48353 GCF_002413585.1 Paracoccus sp. UBA5162 | reverse complement strand
ACAAACCGCGCCGACCACGGCCGCCCCCGACCAGGCCGCGAACGACAGCGCGGCGGCACCCGCTGCCGGGGATCAGGCTGCTGGCGGAGCGGCTGCGACTGACGCCAACGCCAAGGATAC
The DNA here is from genome assembly GCF_002413585.1 of Paracoccus sp. UBA5162. Classification (NCBI taxonomy): domain Bacteria; kingdom Pseudomonadati; phylum Pseudomonadota; class Alphaproteobacteria; order Rhodobacterales; family Paracoccaceae; genus Paracoccus; species Paracoccus sp. UBA5162. Next base: position 48,233 of record NZ_DHXG01000090.1, on the reverse strand, counting down.
CAGTGCCGAGAATGCTGGGATCCAGACCGCAGCCGCGCAGATCGCGCAGCGGGAAGGACAGACCGTGGTCAACGCCGACGAGGTCGTCGCGACCGGTCTGGACGGGCTTCAGGTCTTTGCCTCGGATGATGAAGAGATCGGCGAGGTTGACAGTTTCGACACAGCCAACAACGCCGCCATCGTCAGTGTCGGCGGCTTTCTGGGAATGGGCGAACGTCAGGTTTCGCTGCCGATGGACCAGATCTCGTTCCAGCGCGATGGCGAGGGAACGGTCCGCGCCTATATCGCGCAGGATTCCGAGCAGATCGAGGATATGCCGGAATACAAGCCAGCCGAATAGCGCCGCGAAAGCCGCCTGAAACCCGATCGCGCGCCGGACCGTTCCGGCGCGCGATTTTTTGTGACGCGGCCTTGACGGGACCGGGCGCTGTGCGTAAACCCCGCTCACCCCGGCGGGCGATCGGCCGGGGGATGCGAGTGTGCGGTTGTAGCTCAGTTGGTTAGAGTACCGGCCTGTCACGCCGGGGGTCGCGGGTTCGAGCCCCGTCAACCGCGCCACTCACATCCTTCGCCCGACATGTGTGCGGTTGTAGCTCAGTTGGTTAGAGTACCGGCCTGTCACGCCGGGGGTCGCGGGTTCGAGCCCCGTCAACCGCGCCATCCTTCATCAGCCTTCCCCATCTCTTTTCCCGATACCGGCGCGCCTTGCCCGGGCGCAGGCATGTCGCGTCATGCGTCGCCTTGTCACGACGACGGAGTTGCGACGGAAGGCATGGTCCGGGACGGGCGGGTCATGGGTCATATCAGGACTCCTGTTTCCTTGCGGGATTGGGTATGGGTGACATTTCACGCGACCGGGCACGGATCGAACCCGTCATGCGATGCGACCCGCGCGCCCTGCAGCGAGGCGAAAGGCGATGAAGGACATGGATGAATCGGCGGCCCTGATCGCGCGGATGGGCGCGGCGGCCAGGACGGCCTCGGTGACGCTGGCCACGGCCTCGGCCGAGCGCAAACACGCGGCGCTGATCGGCGCGGCCGAGGCGATCCGCCAGCGGGCCGACGAGGTTCTTTCGGCCAATGCCGCGGATCTGGATCTGGCCCGGAAGAACGGGCTGGGCGGTGCCATGCTGGACCGGCTGCGACTGGACCGGGACCGTCTGCGCGGCATCGAGGACGGCCTGCGCGCGGTGGCCGAACAACCTGATCCGGTGGGCGCGGTGATCGCGGAATGGGATCGGCCGACGGGTCTGCATATCCAGCGCGTGCGGACGCCCATCGGGGTGCTGGGGGTGATCTATGAAAGCCGTCCCAACGTGACGGCCGACGCGGGCGCGCTGGCGCTGAAATCGGGCAATGCGGTGATCCTGCGCGGCGGATCGGAAAGCCTGAATTCCAGCGTCGCGATCCATGATTGCATGGTGCGGGGCCTGCGCCAGGCAGGTTTGCCCGAAGATGCGATCCAGCTTGTGCCGGTGCGCGACCGGACCGCTGTCAGCGCCATGTTGCAGGCCCAGGGATTGATCGACGTGATCATTCCGCGCGGTGGCAAAGGTCTGGTCGGGCTGGTGCAGCGCGAGGCGCGGGTTCCGGTCTTTGCGCATCTGGAAGGCATCTGTCACGTCTATGTCGATGCCGCCGCCGATCCCGACATCGCCCGCCGCGTGGTGCTGAATGCCAAGACTCGGCGGACGGGGATCTGCGGTGCGGCGGAATGTCTGCTGATCGACCGCGCCGCGGATCGCGGGCTGCGCGAAGACCTGATCGCCGATCTGGTCGCGGCTGGCGTCGAGGTTCGGGCCGAGGGCGCGCTGGCCGGTCTGCCGGGGGTGGTTACGGCCGAAGATGACGATTTCGGACGCGAGTTTCTGGACATGATCATCGCCGCGAAACTGGTCGATGGGGTCGAGGGCGCGATCGACCATATCCGCCGTTTCGGCAGCCAGCACACCGAGGCGATCGTCACCCGCGACGACCGGGTCGCGCAGCGGTTCTTTGCCGGTCTGGACAGCGCGATCCTGATGCGCAACGCCTCGACCCAGTTCGCCGATGGCGGCGAATTCGGCATGGGTGCCGAGATCGGAATCGCCACCGGCAAGATGCATGCCCGCGGGCCGGTGGGGGCCGAGCAGCTGACCAGCTTCAAGTATCTGGTGACGGGCAAGGGAGCCATCCGCGACTGATCGCCCTGCCGTGCGGCAAGCCGGCCCGGGTCGGCCCCTTGCCTCAGAAGGCGATTTCGGCGCCTTGTTCGTCCACCTCCCAGCGGATGCCGCGGCGGGCGCGACGCGCGGCATCGGCCAGCAGGGCAAAATGGACCTCGGCGGGGCCGCAGGCGCGACTGCCTTCGGCGCCCGGATCGAACAGCGCCCACAGCGCGGTATCGGGCTTGGTGCGATCTGCCTCGGCGACGAATCGCCACCCGGCCGAGCCGTGCAGAATCATCACCCGCCCGCCCCAGGGCAGCGCGGTCTCCAGACACATCAGCGCCAGCATGACCATCCGCACATCGGCGCGTGCGAAGTCGCCCTGGGCATCAAGCTGAACCTTCAGTCGCCCTTGCGCGGAAACCCCCTCGGCCAGACGCGCCAGTTCCGCCCGGCTGACGCGCTGATCGCCCTGCGCCTGCCCGAACGCGATTCGGAAGGCCTGTATCCGGGCCCGCGCGGCGGCCACCGATTCGGCGATCAGACGCAATTCCGGGCTGTCGGAAATGCCGGGAAAATCGGGCGACATCTCCAGCAATTCGACCCCGTTGCCGATCGCGCCAAGCGGCGAGATCAGGTCATGGCACAGCCGCGACCCCACCATTTGCGCCAATTCGCCGGATCCGATCTGCATTGTGTCGAGCGTCATGCGGGTTTACCTTCCTTGACGATGATGCGAGGTGCGGCCTTGAACGAGATGCTGGAACCCGGAATGATCGTGCGCCATCCCGCGGCCCCGGAATGGGGCGACGGACAGGTGCAGTCGCGGATCGGGGATCGCATTACCGTGAATTTCACCGAGGCCGGAAAGCGTGTGATAGACGGCCGGCGGGTCGTTCTGGATATCGTCTGGACGCGGGATTCGTGAAGTCTTTCAATCATGAACGTCGTTCTGCAACCAAGGGTTGTATCCCTCAAGCCTTACCCGGAGTCAACCGCCGCACGCCGATCCGGCCATGTTGCAATGATGCCGCCCCGCGCCTAGACAGGCCGCACCGCCCTGCAACAATCCTTCAGGCTTCATGAAGTCCGCCCCCTCCTATTTCGACATCCGCATCGCAACCTCGGAGCGCGATCTGAAGGCCGCACAGCGCCTGCGCTATCGTGTCTTCGTCGAGGAACTGGGTGGCGATGGCGCGTTGGTCGACCACGAGGCGCGGCTGGAACGCGACGAATTCGATCCGGTCGTCGATCATCTGTGCCTGATCGACACCCGCCGTTCCGCCGAAGACCTGGATCACGTGGTCGGCGCCTATCGCCTTCTGCCCGGCAGCCGCGCGGCCGAATTCGGGCGATTCTACTGCGATGCGGAATACGATCTGACACCGCTGCGGCAATCGGGGCGATCGCTGCTGGAACTGGGCCGGTCCTGCGTCGATCCCGATTACAGGGGTGGCTCGGGGATGTTCCTGCTGTGGAACGCGCTGGCCGATTATGTGCTGGATCTGGGGATCGAGGTGCTGTTCGGCGTGGCCAGTTTCCACGGCACCGACCCGGCCGAACTGGCACCCTCGCTGAGCTGGCTGCATCACAACCATCTGGCGCCGTTGGGTCTGCGCCCGCGCGCGCGCGCGGCGGGCTTTCAGCCGATGGACCTGATTCCGCCCGAACGGCTGGACCGGCGCGAGGCGCTGGTGTCGATGCCGGCGCTGATCAAGGCCTATCTGCGGCTGGGCGGGCTGGTGGGCGAAGGTGCTTTCGTGGACCGCGCGTTCAACACGACCGATGTGTTCCTGCTGATGGATACCAAGGCAATGTCGGACAAGCATCGAAAGTTCTATGAAAGCCGCTGGCACGGCCAATGAGCGGGCCATTGCGCGAGGCCACATGGCGCGAAGGCGCGCCTCCGGCCTTGCCGCGCCCGCACGGCGTGGCGGAATGGTGGCGGGTGATCCGGCGGGCTGTGCCGGCATTGCTGGTGCTGTTGCTGGGCGTGGTGCTGATCCTGCCGCTGCGCGCGGCCGAGAGGCTGATCCACGGCTCGCGCCGGCCCTGGACGGGGCCGCATGTGCAACTTGTCTGCCGGCTGGTCCTGGCCTGTATCGGCCTGGACTGGCAGCGCAAGGGGCGACCCATGCGCGGCCCCGGCGCGGTGGTGGCGAATCATTCGAGCTGGCTCGATATCCTGACCATGAACGCCGCCATGCCGGTCTTTTTCGTCAGCAAGGCCGAGGTTCGCCGCTGGCCGGGGATCAATATCCTGACGGCGGTCACGAACACGCATTTCGTGGTCCGTGACCCGAAATTTGCCCGTGCGCAGGCGACCGAATTCGCCGCCCGCATCCGCGCCGGCCACCGGCTGCTGTTCTTTCCCGAGGGCACCTCGACCGATGGCCGCCGCGTTCTGGCCTTCAAGCCGACGCTGTTTCAGGGCTTTCTGGATCCCGGCCTGCCCGCGGATCTGGCCATCCAGCCGATGAGCGTGATCTACCACGCACCCGAAGGCGCTGATCCGCGGTTTTACGGCTGGTGGGCCGACATGGCGCTGGCCGATCACCTGCTGGCAGTGCTGTCCGCGCGCCGTCAGGGAATGGCAGAGGTGGTGCTGCATCAGCCGGTGCCGGTCGCGGGCGAGACGCGCAAATCTCTGGCCGCGAAGACCGAGGCCGCGGTGCGGGGCGGGGTCGAACAGGGACTTGTCCAGAACCCGCCCAGGCGCCAGGGCTGAGAGAGGGGCGCAAGCGGCGACGCGGTTGGGCGGTGTCCCGGCGGGTGTTGCATCGGCCTTGATTGCGCGGAAATGCCGATCTTCGGGGGCTTCCCTATTGAGGCTTGAACGCGCATGATCGGCGGGTTATCCGAAGTCTCTCCGATGACTATATATAGTGGTCTCGCCCGTCGTGACTGCCAAAGGAATGCCGCTATGACCCGCTTTGCCGTCCCCATCGCCGAACAGATCTGGGATATGAAATACCGGATGAAGGACGCCGAGGGGAAGGCGATCGACGCATCGGTCGAGGATAGCTGGCGGCGCGTGGCGCGCGATCTGGCGCGGGTCGAGAAGGACGCCGCGCTGTGGGAGGATCGGTTCTACGCCGCGCTGGAGGATTTCAAGTTCCTGCCCGCCGGACGGATTCTGGCGGGCGCGGGCACCGGCCGCTCGGTGACGCTGTTCAACTGCTTCGTCATGGGCACGATTCCCGACAGCATGGCCGGCATCTTCGACATGCTGAAGGAGGCCGCGCTGACCATGCAGCAGGGTGGCGGGATCGGTTACGATTTCAGCACCATCCGCCCGCGCGGAGCCGAGGTGAAGGGCGTGGCGGCCGACGCGTCCGGCCCGCTGTCCTTCATGGATGTCTGGGACGCGATGTGTCGCACGATCATGTCGGCCGGGTCGCGCCGGGGGGCGATGATGGCGACGATGCGCTGCGACCACCCGGACGTGGAACACTTCATCGAGGCGAAGCAGGACAGCGCCCGGTTGCGCATGTTCAATCTGTCCGTCCTTGTCACCGACGATTTCATGGAGGCGGTCAGGGCCGACGGGCCATGGGACCTGACCTATGGCGACAGGGTCTATCGCACGGTTCAGGCGCGCGATCTTTGGAACCGGATCATGAAGGCCACCTATGATTACGCCGAACCCGGCGTGATCTTCATCGACCGGATCAACAAGGCCAACAACCTGAACTATGTCGAGACGATCGCCGCGACCAATCCCTGCGGCGAACAGCCCCTGCCGCCCTATGGCGCCTGCCTGCTGGGTTCGGTCAACCTGGCGCGGCTGGTGACGGATCCCTTCACCGATGCCGCCAGGCTGGACGAAAAGGCGCTGGACGGCCTGGTCCGGACCGCCATCCGGATGATGGACAATGTCGTCGATGCCTCGAAATTCCCGCTGCCGCAGCAGCGGGCCGAGGCGCAGGCCAAGCGCCGGATCGGACTGGGCGTCACCGGCCTTGCCGATGCGCTTCTGATGCTGGGCCTGCGCTACGGCGCGGCTGATGCGGTTGAACAGACGCGCGTCTGGATGAAGGCCATCGCCAGATCCGCCTATCTGGCCAGCACCGATCTGGCGCGAGAGAAGGGCGCCTTTCCGCTGTTCGATGCCGGGAAATATCTTGCATCCGGCTTCATGTCGAAGATGGACGCGGATGTGCGCGAGGCGGTGGCAAAACACGGTATCCGCAACGCGCTGCTGACCAGCATCGCGCCGACCGGGACAATCAGCCTTTACGCCGGCAACGTCTCTTCGGGGATCGAGCCGGTCTTTGCCTATGCCTATACCCGCAAGGTTCTGCAGAAGGATGGTTCGCGCACCGAGGAAGAGGTGGTCGACTACGCCGTGCAGATGTGGCGCGACCTGCATGGCGACGCGGCCCTGCCGGATTATTTCGTGAACGCGCAGACGCTGGCCCCCCGCGATCACGTCGCCATGCAGGCCGCCGCGCAGGAATGGGTCGACAGTTCCATCTCCAAGACCATCAACTGCCCCGAGGATATCGGTTTCGAGGAATTCAAGGATGTCTATCTGTCGGCCTGGGATCTGGGCTGCAAGGGCTGCACCACCTATCGACCCAACGATGTGACCGGCAGCGTGCTGTCGGTCAGCGAAAAGTCCGAAACCGCGCCCGAGGCCGATCAGGGCGCCGATGTGGTCTATCTGACCGAGCCGCTGGACCGTCCGGCCGAACTGGAGGGCGCGACCTACAAGCTGAAATGGCCGGGCAGCGAACACGCGATCTACATCACCGTGAATGACATCGTGCAATCGGGTCATCGCCGGCCCTTCGAGGTCTTCATCAATTCCAAGAACATGGAACATTATTCCTGGACCGTGGCGCTGACGCGGATGATCAGCGCGGTGTTCCGACGCGGCGGGGACGTGTCCTTCGTGGTCGAGGAACTGAAGGCGGTGTTCGACCCGCGTGGCGGCGCCTGGATGGCCGGCCGCTATGTCCCCTCGATCCTCGCCGCGATCGGCGGCGTGATCGAACGCCACATGATCGCCATCGGTTTTCTGGAAGGCGAGGGCAAGGGGCTGAAATCGGACCCGAAGGCCGAGGTCATGACCATCGGCGAGGCGCCCGGCGGCCCGGCCTGCCCAAGCTGCGGGCAATACGGAATGCGGATGGTCGAGGGCTGCATGACCTGCCCAAGCTGCGGCCATTCCAAATGCGGCTAGCCGCCTGACGCCTGGGTCAGATCGCCCGCGGCGGCGGCGACGGCGGCGCCCAGCGTCTTGACATGCTCGTGCCCGATCCGGTGGGTCGGGCCGCTGACGCTGATGCCGGCCACGGCCTCGCCCGTCAGATCGAAGACCGGGGCGGCGATGCAGCGCATCCCGCGGGTACGTTCCTCGTCGTCGAAGGCGAAGCCGCGATGGCGGATGCGCGACATGTCGGCCTGCAATGCCTCGGGCGTGGTCAGGGTGTTGTCGGTAAAGCGTTGCAGCGGCGCGCGCTCCAGCACCTCACGCAGGATCTCGGGGCGGCCGAAGGCCAGCAGCGCCTTGCCGATGCCGGAGGCGTGCAGCGCCGAGCGGGTGCCGGGCGGAAAGAAGGCGCGGATCGTCTCGTGCGTTTCGGCCTGGCTGACGAACAGCACCGCGTCGCCGTTCAGGATACCCAGATTGGCGGTTTCCCCGGTATGTTCCATCAGTGCGCGCAGGATCGGGCGCGCGCGCTCGACGATGCCCGAGCGGCGCATGAAGGCTGATCCCAGCCGGAAGGTTGCCGGCCCGATATGCCAGGCTTGGGTTGCCGGGTCGCTTTCCGCCACGCCGCGCGCGGCCAGCGTATGCAGCACACGGTGCACGGTCGAGGGCGACTGGTCCATCCTTTCGGCCACCTCGGACAGCGTCAGGCCGGGATGGGCGGCCAGCAAATCCAGAATGTCCAGCGCCCTGTCCAGCGCCTGAATCGTGCCCGCGGCCTCGGGCGCGCTGCGCGGGCGACCCCGTTTGCGTTGCGGTTCAGCCATTTTCAACCTCTGCTTAATTCAGCCATCTCTTGCGGACGAAAATCCCGTTGCGCAACTGGAAAATCGCAACGCTCTGTAAAAACGGGACAATCCGGAACATTTCCGCTTGCCGGAAATGATTTCCAGAAAAATTGCGAACTTGCAAGGGCAGGGCTAGCATTTCGATACTCGCAGGAGGAGTCGCCATGACAAGCCAGAACCCCGTCTTCATTCCCGGTCCCACCAACATTCCAGAGGTGCTGCGCAAGGCCGTGGACATGCCCACGATCGACCATCGCAGCCCGGTTTTCGGGCGCATCCTGCATCCCGCGCTGGACGGTGTGAAACAGGTGCTGAAGACGGCCGAGGGCCGGGTCTTTGTCTTTCCCTCGACCGGCACCGGAGGCTGGGAAACCGCGATCACCAACACGCTGTCGGCCGGCGACAAGGTTCTGGCCACCCGCAACGGCATGTTCAGCCATCGCTGGATCGACATGTGCCAGCGGCACGGGCTGGACGTCCAGGTCGTCATGCAGGAATGGGGCGAGGGCGTGCCCGCCGATCGCTTCGAGGACATCCTGACCGCGGACAGGGAACATCAGATCAAGGCGGTTCTGGCCACCCATAACGAAACCGCGACCGGCGTGCGCAGCGACATCGCCGCCGTCCGCCGCGCGCTGGATGCCGCAGGCCACCCGGCGCTGCTGCTGGTCGATGGCGTCAGTTCGATCGCTTGCTACGATTTCCGCATGGATGAATGGGGCGTCGATATCGCCGTGACCGGCAGCCAGAAGGGCTTCATGCTGCCGCCGGGCCTGGCCATCCTGGGCTTTTCGCCCAAGGCGATGGCGGCGGTCGAGACCGCCCGGCTGCCGCGCACCTTCTTCGACATCCGCGACATGGCCAGAGGCTATGCCGCCAACGGTTATCCCTACACGCCGCCGGTCGGGTTGCTGAACGGCCTGAACCTGGCCTGCCAGATGCTGCTGGATGAGGGGCTGGACAATGTCTTTGCCCGCCATCACCGCATCGCCGAGGGCGTGCGCCGCGCGGTCGACGCCTGGGGCTTGCGGCTTTGCGCGGCGCGGCCGGATCTGTATTCCGACAGCGTCAGCGCGATCCGCGTCCCCGAGGGCTTTGACGCCAACCGCATCGTCAGCCATGCGCTGAACACCTATGACGTGGCCTTCGGCACCGGTCTGGGCGACGTGGCCGGCAAGGTCTTCCGCATCGGGCATCTGGGCATGCTGACGGACGTGATGGCGCTGTCGGGCATTGCCACGGCGGAAATGGTCATGGCCGACCTGGGCCTGCCGATCACGCTTGGCAGCGGCGTCGCCGCGGCGCAGGATCATTATCGCCAGAGCGCCGCCGGCAGCCAGCGGGCAGCCGCATGATGAAGGACATCGCTATGGATATTCCCACCTATGACGACATGCTGGTCGCGCATGATCGGATCAAGCCGCATATCCGGCGCACGCCGGTCCGGACATCGGATTACCTGAACGATCTGACCGGCGCGCAGCTGTTCTTCAAATGCGAGAATTTCCAGGAACCGGGGGCCTTCAAGGTCCGCGGCGCCAGCAACGCGGTCTTCGGGCTGAGCGACGATCAGGCGAAAAGGGGCGTGGCCACGCATTCCTCGGGCAATCACGCCTCGTGCCTGTCCTACGCGGCGATGCGGCGGGGTATTCCCTGCCATGTGGTGATGCCGCGCACCGCGCCACAGGCCAAGAAGGACACCGTGCGCCGCTATGGCGGCCAGATCACCGAGTGCGATCCCTCGACCAGCTCGCGCGAGGCGACCTTTGCGAAGGTGCAGGAGGCGACGGGGGGCGATTTCGTCCATCCCTACAACGACCCGCGCGTGATCGCGGGGCAGGGCACCTGCGCCAAGGAACTGATGGAGCAGGCCGACGGGCTGGATATCGTCACCGCCCCGATCGGCGGCGGCGGCATGATTTCGGGCACCTGCCTGACGCTGGCGACGCTGTCGCCCCAGACGCGGGTGATCGCGGCCGAGCCGGAACAGGCCGATGACGCCTATCGCAGCTTCAAGGCCGGCCACATCATCGCCGATGATGCGCCCAAGACCATCGCCGACGGGTTGCTGGTGCCGCTCAAGGACCTGACCTGGCATTTCGTCAGCAACCACGTCTCCGACATCTATACCGCGTCCGACGCCGAGATCGTCGATGCGATGAAGCTGATCTGGAAACATCTGCGCGTGGTGATGGAGCCCAGCAGCGCCGTGCCGCTGGCCACCATCCTGAAAAACCGCGACGCATTCGCCGGCAAGCGCGTCGGCATCATCATCACCGGCGGCAATGTCGATCTGGACAGGCTGCCCTGGACCCAAGGAGAGGCGTCATGAACGCACCCGCGAACTTCGACAATCTGGAAGTCGGCTTCGACGTGCCGGCGCTGCCCGGCATGGATGAAAGCGAAATCCAGACACCCTGCCTGATCCTCGATCTGGACGCGCTGGAGCGCAACATCAGGAAGATGGGCGATTACGCCAGGGCACACGGGATGCGCCACCGCAGCCACGGCAAGATGCACAAGTCCGTGGACGTGCAGAAATTGCAGGAAAGCCTGGGCGGCGCGGTCGGTGTCTGTTGCCAGAAGGTCAGCGAGGCCGAGGTCTTTGTCCGCGGCGGCATCAAGGACGTGCTGGTCAGCAACCAGGTCCGCGACCCGAAGAAGATCGACCGACTGGCGCGTTTGCCCAAGCATGGCAGCCGGATCATCGTCTGCGTGGACGACGTGGCAAACGTGGCCGACCTGTCGGCGGCGGCGCAGAAGCACGGCACGCAACTGGAAGTCTTTGTCGAGATCGATTGCGGCGCCGGCCGCTGCGGGGTCAAGACCGCCGACGCAGTGGTCGAGATCGCGCGCGCCGTCGATGCCGCGCCGGGACTGAAATTCACCGGCATCCAGGCCTATCAGGGCGCGATGCAGCATCTGGACAGCTATGACGACCGCAAGGCGAAACTGGACGCTGCCATCGCGCAGGTGCGGGACGCCGTCGATGCGCTGAAGGCCGAGGGTCTGGAACCCGAGCTGGTCTCGGGCGGCGGCACCGGCAGCTACTATTTCGAAAGCAATTCGGGCGTCTACAATGAGTTGCAATGCGGCAGCTACGCCTTCATGGATGCCGATTACGGACGTATCCACGACAAGGACGGCAAGCGCATCGACCAGGGCGAATGGGAAAACGCGCTGTTCATCCTGACCAGCGTGATGAGCCACGCCAAGCCCGACAAGGCCATCTGCGATGCCGGCCTGAAGGCGCAGTCGGTCGATAGCGGGCTGCCCTTCATCTATGGCCGCGATGACGTGAAATACGTCAAATGCAGCGACGAACATGGCGTGATCGAGGATCCGGACGGCGCGCTGAAAGTGAATGACAAGCTGCGACTGGTGCCGGGCCATTGCGATCCGACCTGCAACGTCCATGACTGGTATGTCGGTGTCCGCAACGGCAAGGTCGAAACGCTGTGGCCGGTCAGCGCGCGCGGGAAGGCCTATTGATGTGGGTCGTTCCTGAAAAGGAAATCGCCGGCCTGATGACGCCCGAGGCGGCGTTCGAGGCGGTCGAGGCGGTCTTCGCGGCCATGGCGCGCGGAGATGCCAGCAACTTTCCGGTCGTGCGCGAGGCGATCGGCTACGAAGATGCGCTGTATGGCTTCAAGGGCGGCTTCGACAGGGCGGCGCTGAACCTTGGACTGAAGGCCGGCGGCTACTGGCCCAACAACCAGAAGCACGGGATCATCAACCACCAGTCCACGGTATTTCTCTTCGACCCGGATACCGGACGGGTCGCGGCGGCGGTGGGCGGCAACCTGCTGACCGCCTTGCGCACAGCCGCGGCCAGCGCCGTGTCGATCAGGCATCTGGCGCCGAAGGATGCCCGCGTGCTGGGCATGATCGGTGCGGGCCATCAATCTGCGTTCCAGATGAGGGCCGCCGTGCAGGCCGCCGATTTCACCAGCGTGATCGGCTGGAACCCGCATCCCCAGATGCTGACACGGCTGGCCGATACCGCGGCCGAACTGGGCCTGCCCTTCGAGGCGGTCGATCTGGGCCGGCTGGGGGCCGAGGCGGATGTCATCATCTCGATCACCTCGGCCTTCGAGCCGCTGCTGATGGACGCCCATGTGAAGGGCCCGACCCATATCGCCGCGATGGGCACCGATACGCGCGGCAAGCAGGAACTGGACCCGGCCCTCGTCCGTCGTGCCCGGCTTTTCACCGACGAGGTTGCCCAATCCCTCAGCATCGGCGAATTCCAGCACGCCGCGGCGCAGAATATGATTTCCACCAGCGATGTCACCGCGATAGGCCAGGTCATCATCGGCAATCATCGGGGACGAGACGATGCGCAGATCACCATTTTCGACGGCACCGGCGTCGGGCTGCAGGATCTTGCGGTCGCAGGCGCGGTCGTCGAACGCGCGAAGGAACAGGGAAAGGCCGTCGAGGTCGAGATTTGAGAAAACCGTGACATCCGTGGAAAGGGAGGTCCGCAATGTCTGATGCAAGCTATCCAACCGGCAGCGCCGCGACGGCGCATTCCGTCAACGAGCTGCTGCCGGCGCCGAAACTCGTGACGCTGGGGTTCCAGCACGTGCTGGTCATGTATGCCGGCGCCATCGCGGTGCCGCTGATCGTCGGCCGGGCGCTGCAATTGTCGCCCGAGGAGGTGGCCTTCCTGATCTCGGCCGACCTGTTCGTCTGCGGGATCGTGTCCATCATCCAGAGCCTGGGCGCGACGCAATATTTCGGTATCAAGCTGCCGGTGATGATGGGTGTCACCTTTGCCTCGGTCGGACCGATGGTGGCCATCGCGCAGACGACGCCGGGCCAGGAAGGCGCGCGTGCGCTGTTCGGGGCGATCATCGCCGCCGGCCTGATCGGAATCCTGATCGCGCCCGTGATCAGCAAGATGTTGCGCTTCTTTCCGCCGGTCGTCACCGGCACGCTGATCCTGACCATCGGCATCAGCCTGATGCCGATCGGCATCAACTGGATCTTCGGATTGCAGGGCGGCCCGACCGCGCCCAGGATCGTCGATCCCGAGGCCGTGGCCTGGCTGGACGCGGCGCGTGCGGCGGGCGATGTGCCGGCCAGCGTGGCGCTGGCGGCGAACGTGCCCAACCCGCTTTATGCCTCGGGCAGAAACATCATGATCGCGATCCTGGTTCTGGGCACGATTCTGCTGGTGTCGCGCTATGCGCGCGGCTTTCTCGCCAATATCGCGGTGCTCGTGGGCATCGCGGTGGGCGGAATCGTGGCAGCGGCCCTGGGGATGATGCAGTTCGACAAGGTGGCCACGGCCGAGTGGTTCGCCTTCATCAAGCCGCTGCATTTCGGGATGCCGACCTTCGATCCGATCATGATCCTGACCATGCTGCTGGTCATGCTGGTCACGATGATCGAATCGACCGGCATGTTCCTGGCGCTGAGCGATATCTGCAAGAAGCCACTGAGCCAGAAGTCGCTGGCCGCCGGCTTGCGCGCCGACGGCCTTGGCACGGCGATCGGCGGGTTGTTCAACACCTTTCCCTATACCTCGTTCTCGCAGAATGTCGGACTGGTGGGCGTGACCGGGATCCGGTCGCGCTTCGTCTGCGTGGCCGGAGGCGCGATCATGATCGTGCTGGGGCTGATCCCGAAAATGGGCGCTCTGGTCGAAAGCCTGCCGACCACTGTTCTGGGCGGCGCCGGGCTGGTCATGTTCGGCATGGTCGCCGCCACCGGCGTGAGGATTCTGGCGCGGGTCGATTTCGCATCCAACCGCCATAACCTGTTCATCGTCGCCATCTCGATCGGGGTCGGCATGATCCCCGTGATCGCCCCGGATTTCAACCAGTGGATGCCGAAGGCGATCTATCCGCTGGTCCATTCCGGCATTCTTCTGGCGGCGATCAGCGCGGTGCTGCTGAACTGGTTCTACAACGGCGCGCCCGATATCGACGAGGCGGAACTGCGCGAAGCGGGCCATGTCGCCGAGCATTGACCGCCTGCTGATCCGGGGTGCCGACGTCGTCGTGACCATGGATCAGTCGCGATCCGAGATCGCCTCGGGCGATGTGTTGATCGAGGATGGCAGGATCGTGGCGGTGGGCCGGGGCCTGCCGCCCGATCGTGCCCGCGTGATCGAGGCGGCGGGCTGTGTCGTCACGCCCGGCCTCGTCAACACCCACCACCACCTGTTCCAGACCCTGACCCGCGCGGTGCCCGCCGCACAGGACGCCGCGCTGTTCGGGTGGCTGAAGACATTGTATCCGATCTGGGCCCGGATGGGCCCGGATGACATCCGCCTGTCGGCCGAGATTGGCCTGGCGGAGCTGGCCATGTCGGGCTGCACCTGTTCGTCCGATCATCTCTACATGTTTCCGAACGGCGCGCGGCTGGACGACAGCATCGAGGCCGCGCGGAAGATCGGCATCCGCTTCACCGCCACGCGCGGCGCCATGTCGATCGGCGAAAGCCGGGGCGGACTGCCGCCCGATGCCCTGGTCGAGGACGAGGCCGCGATCCTGCGCGACAGCGAAAGGGTCATCGACGCCTTTCACGATCCGGCGGAAGGCGCGATGGTGCAGGTCGCGCTTGCGCCCTGTTCGCCCTTTTCGGTCAGCCGCGAGTTGATGCGCGACGCAGCGATCCTGGCACGCGACAAGGCCGTGCGGCTGCACACCCACCTGGCCGAGAACGACGAGGATATCCGTTATTCGCTTGCGACTTTCGGGATGCTGCCGGGCGATTACGCCGAAAGCCTGGGCTGGACCGGCGAGGATGTCTGGCACGCCCATTGCGTCAAGTTGTCGGCCCCCGAGATCGACCTGTTCGCGCGGACCGGCACCGGCGTCGCCCATTGCCCCTGTTCCAACGCCCGGCTGGCCAGCGGCATCGCGCCGGTCCGCGCCATGCGCGACGCAGGAGTGGCCGTGGGCCTGGGCGTCGATGGCTCGGCCAGCAACGATTGTTCCCATCTGGGGCTTGAGGCGCGGCAGGCAATGCTGGTTGCCCGGTTGCGCGACGGACCGGCCGCGATGGGCGCGCGCGAGGTGCTGGAGATCGCCACGATCGGCGGGGCGCGCGTGCTGGGGCGGCGCGATATCGGCGCCCTGGCGCCGGGGATGCAGGCCGACCTGGTGCTGTGGGATATCGGCGACTTGCCGGTGGCGGGCCACTGGGATCCGGTCGCGGCGCTGGTCTTCTGCGCGCCGGTCAGGCCAAGGGCCGTCTATGTCCAGGGCCGGGCCATCGTCGGCGAACACCGCCTGCTGAGCGCCGATCCGCGCGAGTTGCAAGGCCGGGCGCAAGCGGCCGTGGCCCGGCTTGCGGGCTGATGCGGCCGGCTTTCGCCGCGGCACATGGCGGGGGGCCTGTTTGCGCCGGCGCGGCCTTCGTGGCGAACCGCCTGGCCATCTGCGGGGAAACATTCTTCCGGGGCCGGGCATGTGCGATTATGCACCAGATGTAAAGACTGCCTTGCCTCTGCCGTGTCTCGCCTGTCGTGGCGGATCGGTTATCAATCAGGCGGCAATCATCAGGGGAGGCGAGGATGCCGGGATTTCTGACAACCCATGTTCTTGATACCGCCCGCGGCGCTCCGGCCGAGGGGATGGAGGTGGCGCTGTATCGGCTGACGGACGGGCAGCGAACCGAACTGGCGCGGCTTCGCACCAATGCGGACGGCCGCACCGACCGGCCGATCCTGCCAGAGGCGGATTTCGCGACGGGAACCTACGAGTTGCAGTTTCACGCGGGCGCGTGGATGGATGCGACCGGCATCGCGGCGGAAAACCCGCGCTTTCTGGACCTGATCCCGATCCGGTTCGGAATGTCGCAGGACGATCACTATCATGTCCCGCTGCTGATCTCGCCCTTCGGATTTTCAACCTATCGGGGAAGCTGAGCGATGGTTCCGGATCACGTCGTCATCTGGGAATGGCTGGCCTTCGCCATTCGCTGGACCCATGTCATCACCGCGATCGCCTGGATCGGGTCATCCTTCTATTTCATCGCGCTGGATCTGGGGCTGCAAAAGGCGCCGCATCTGCCGAAAGGCGCCCATGGCGAGGAATGGCAGGTCCATGGCGGCGGCTTCTACCATATCCAGAAATACCTGGTCGCGCCCGAGCGGATGCCCGAACATCTGACCTGGTTCAAATGGGAAAGCTATTCGACATGGCTGTCGGGCGCGGCCTTGCTGATGGTCACCTACTGGGCGAATTCGCAGCTGTTCCTGATCGATCCCGCGAAGATGGATCTGGTGACCTGGCAGGCGGTGCTGATTTCGGCGGGATCGCTGGCGCTTGGCTGGCTGATCTATGACCGGCTTTGCAAATCGCCGCTGGGCGAACGTCCGACGGTGCTGATGCTGCTGTTGTTCGCGGCGCTGGTGGCGATGGGCTGGGGTTACGATCAGGTCTTCACCGGCCGCGCCGCGCTGCTGCATCTGGGCGCCTTCACCGCGACGATCATGACCGCGAACGTGTTTCTGGTCATCATGCCCAATCAGCGGATCGTCGTCGCCGACCTGAAGGCCGGGCGCGCGCCGGATCCGAAATACGGCAAGATCGCCAAGCTGCGTTCGACCCACAACAACTACCTGACGCTGCCGGTCATCTTCCTGATGCTGTCCAACCATTACCCGCTGGCCTTCGCCAGCCAGTACAACTGGCTGATCGCCGCGCTGATCTTTCTGATGGGCGTCACAATCCGGCATTTCTTCAACACCATGCATTCGCGCAAGGGCGAATTGTGGTGGACCTGGCTGGTGACGGCGGTTCTGTTCATCATGATCATGTGGCTCAGCTCGGCCGGACTGAATCAGGACAGCTACGAACAGGCCGAGGCCCGCACCCTGTCCCCGTCCGAACAGCGTTTCGCCGATGCCGAGGGCTTCCAGCAGGTCAGCGACATCGTGATGGGCCGCTGCGCGATGTGCCATGCGCGGCAGCCGGGCTATGAAGGTATCTATCACGCGCCGAAGGGGATCTTTCTCGAAACCCCCGCAGACATCGCCCGCGCCGCGCGCGAGATCTATGTGCAGGCGGGACTGACCGACGCGATGCCGCCCGCCAATGTCAGCTTTATCGAACCGGAAGAGCGGGCCCGCATCATTCGCTGGTTCCGGGCGGCGGGCGCCGCCGATACGGCCGGGATGTAGGGGTCTGGCCTCTGATGCCGATGCCGGCGGGGGCGCGGCGACAGGTTGCCGCCGCGCCGGAAGATTTCTCAGACAGCCGCGCGGCGGCGTTTCCTGATGGCACCCAGAAAGCCCAGGCCACCCATCAGCAGCAGCCCCGTCGCGGGCAGAGGCACGGGCGACAATTCGGCCGCGGCAACGGGCAGCGTCGCGTCATATCCCGCCGGCAGCAGATTGCCTTCCCCGTCCTGGCGCACGCCGTCGGGCACGGTCTGGCCGTGAACGACGTATTCGCGCAGGAACAGCGGGAAAAGATCCGCCGCGGTGTAGTTGACGCGCGAGACCGGACTGAAGAAGACCGCGTCGTCGGTCAGATCGAAGTCGAGGTCATAGGACAGATTTCCCGAAGCGTCGGAAATCGGCCCGGTATGAACCTTGGACGGGTCGCTCGAAGGCAGCGCCAGCGACGGCTCCAGCGACAGCAGGATGTCGCCGTAATTCGGCAGCGCCTCCAGCACTTCCACAAATCCGTCCTTGTCCGTGTCCAGATCGGCCGTGGGCAGGATCGAATCCTTGGGCGTGCCATCTTCGTTGAAGCGGCCATGGACGTGGTTGATGTGCAGGGCGTTCGGCTCCAGCCCCATGATCCGGGCACTGACCGTCAGCAGAGTCAGCGCCTCATTCACCACGAAAGTGACGCTTCCGCTCACCCCCGAGTTGTTCAGTTCGACCAGATTTGCCTTGAAGGTTGCAGTCCAACCCGCAGCCGGCAGGCCGAGAATCATCGCCGTGGCCGCGGCGGCTATCGTTTTCTTTTTATTACGCAAAGACTTACCTCCTGATACCGGCTATCCGACAGCGGATGCCGCCGTTAACCTTAACCGGCTGGACAGGTCGCCCACCCGATTTCTCGGACTATGCTCATCACCTCGTCGTGAAGCCGTCGTGATGAAGGGGCCATGCGACCGGCTGCGAGGGCTAGAAGATTTTCTTCAACTCGCGCACGGAATGGTCGGCGAACATGCGGACCTTGGGATCCTGCAACCGACGATGCGGGGTCAGGCAGCCGAATTGCGAGGGCGGCGGCGGCGTGCCGGGCAGAACCTCGACCAGCCGGCCCGCCGCCAGATCGGCGGCCACCTCGTATCGCGGCCGGTTGGCGATGCCGTGTCCGGCAAGCGCCCAACCTGTCAGCACGTCGCCGTCATCCGTGTCATAGCGGCCGCCGACCATCATTTTCTGCGGCCCCTCGGCGGTATCCAGAACCCAGAAATATTCCGGACTGCGCGGATATCGCAGCAGCAGGCAGTTGTGATCGGCCAGATCCTCGGGGCGTTTCGGCGTGCCTTGCGCGGCCAGGTAGGCGGGCGCGGCGACCAGCACACGCGGCGCGTCCGCGATCTTGCGCCATTTCAGCGCGGAATCCGCAGGGTCGCCAAGAAAGAAAGCCAGATCAATGGCATCCTCGACGATATTCACGTTTCGGTCGGACAGGCGCAAGCGCACATCGACGCCGGGATTCTCGGCGCAGAAGGGCGGGATCAGCGGCGCGATCAGACGCCGGCCCAGACCAAGGGGCGCGGTCAGCCGGATCACGCCCTGCGGCTTGCCGGAAAAGCTGCTGACCATCGCCTCGGCCTCGTCCAGCGTGTCGATGACGCGGCGGGCATGGTCATAGAAGCTGCGGCCGATCTCGGTCGTGGTCAGCTTGCGGGTGGTGCGGTTCAGCATCCGCACGCCGAAGCGGTTTTCCAGATCCTTGATCCGGTTCGAGGCGACGGCGGGCGACAGCCGCAGATCGCGCCCGCCCGCGGTGATCGAGCCAAGCTCGACCACACGGACGAAAACACGCAGGCTTTCGAGATAGGACATTTGCGTAGGCCGCTTTCAACGTTTCGTGTAAAGTCTTCCGCGTCGCGAGTGATTTCGCAATCCTTTTTTCCGGCCTACCTTTCCGGACGGGTTCACAGCGAGGAGGAATGCCATGACGCCCCGATTGCGCTTTCTGCTGAACGATCAGGAGATAAGCCTCGGCGAGGTCGGCGCCGCCGACACGCTGCTGGACTTCCTGCGCATCTCGCGCCGTCTGACCGGCACCAAGGAGGGCTGTGCCGAGGGCGATTGCGGCGCCTGCACGGTGCTGTTGGGCCGACTGACCGGATCCGGGCTGATCTATGAGCCGATCAACGCCTGCATCCGCTTTCTGGCATCCTGCCACGGCTGCCACATTGTCACGGTCGAACATCTGCGCGGACCCAAGGGCGGTCTGCATCCGATCCAGAAGGCGATGGTCGCCCATCACGGCAGCCAGTGCGGCTTCTGCACGCCGGGTATCGTGATGGCCCTCTACGGCCTGTGGATGAGCAACCCGGAGGCGGGCGTGGCCCAGATCGAGGAGGCCTTGCAAGGCAACCTGTGCCGCTGCACCGGATACGAGCCGATCGTCAAGGCGGCGCTGGCCGCCGGCCGCGAGGGCGGACAGGCGCGCGATGCGCTGACCCTTGAACGCGAAACGGTTGCCGGAAGGTTGCAGGGCATGTGGGGCCGGCGGGTGGAATTGTCCAGGGATGGCCAGCGCGCCATCATCCCTGCCGATACCGACGATCTGGCCTCCGTGCTGGCAGAGAACCCCGAAGCCACGCTGGTCGCGGGCGCGACCGATGTGGGTCTGTGGGTGACGAAATTCCTGCGCGACATTTCCCCGGCGGTGTTCATCGGCCATCTGATGAAGGGTATCCGCGTCGAGGGCGATCAGATCCGTCTGGGCGCGGGCGTGACCTATTCCGAGGCCGCGCCGCTGATCGCAAGGCACATCCCGGCCGCGCATGATTACTGGCTGCGCATCGGCGGCTGGCAGGTGCGCAACATGGGCACGATCGGGGCGAATATCGCCAACGGATCCCCCATCGGGGACACGCCGCCCCTGCTGATCGCGCTTGGCGCGCGGATCGTGCTGCGCAGGGGCGCGGCGCGGCGCGAGGTCGCGTTGCAGGATTTCTTCATCGATTACGGCAAGCAGGACCGTCAGCCCGACGAGTTCGTCGAGGAGATCGTGATACCGACCCGCCCGAATGCACGGGTCGCGGCCTACAAGATCAGCAAGCGCCGCGACAGCGACATCACCGCCGTCGCCGCCGGTTTTTGCCTGAGCGTTGAAAATGATGTCATCACCGAGGCGCGCATCGCCTTTGGCGGCATGGCGGCCATCCCGAAACGCGCCGCCCGCGCCGAGGCCGCATTGACCGGCCAGCCCTTCGCGGTCGAAAGCTTCGAAGCGGCCGCCGATGCCGTGGCCGAAGATTTCCAGCCGCTCAGCGACTGGCGGGCCAGCGCCGAATACCGGCAGGCCGTCGCGGCCAATCTGTTCCGCCGTTTCTGGCTGGAACAATCCGAACCGGATCTGCCGGTGCGGCTGAATCACGCGGCAGGAGTTTGACGATGAAGGACGACACCACCATCCGCGGCCTGGCCCACAGCGAAACAGCCCATGACAGCGCCATCAAGCATGTCACCGGCCGGGCCGACTACACCGACGATCTTCCCGAGCCTCAGGGTCTGATCCATGCCTATCTGGGCCTGTCGGAATGCGCGCATGGCCGGATCACCGGCATGGATTTCACCGACACGCTGGCCCATCCCGGCGTGCTGGGCGTGCTGACCGCCGCCGACCTGCCGGGCGTCAACGATGTCTCGCCCAATGGCAAGCATGACGATCCGGTCTTCGCCCAGGACCATGTGCTGTTCTGGGGCCAGCCGGTCTTCGCCGTTATCGCCGAGAGCCGCGATCAGGCCCGCCGCGCTGCGCAGAAGGCGCAGATCGAGTATGAGGCCCTGCCCTTCGCGCTGGATCCGATCGCCGCCCGGGATGCGGGTCATGATTATGTGACCGATCCGCTGACCCTGCGGCGCGGCGATGCCCGTGCCGCGATGGCGACGGCGCCGCGTCGCATCAAGGGCCGTTTCGGCATCGGCGGGCAGGATCACTTCTATCTCGAAGGTCAGATCGCCATGGCCGTGCCCGGCGAGGACGAGGATGTGGTCATCAATGTCTCGACCCAGCACCCGTCCGAGGTGCAGCACATGGTCGCCCATGTTCTGGACGTGCCCAGCCATTCGGTCGTCGTGAACGTGCGCCGCATGGGCGGCGGCTTTGGCGGCAAGGAAACGCAGATGAACCTGTTCGCCTGCGTTGCCGCCGTCGCCGCGAAACGCTGGAATCGCGCGGTCAAGATTCGTCCCGACCGCGACGACGACATGATCGCCACCGGCAAGCGCCATGACTTCGTCGTGGATTACGAAGTCGGCTTCGACGACGACGGGCATATCCTCGCCGTCGATGGCGACTGGTATGCGCGCTGCGGTTTCTCGGCCGATCTGTCCGGCCCCGTCACCGACCGGGCGCTGTTCCACGCCGACAACGCCTATTTCTACCCCGATGTCGAATTGCGCAGCCATCCGCTGCGCACCCACACCGTCAGCAATACCGCCTTTCGCGGCTTCGGCGGCCCGCAGGGCGTGATCGTGGCCGAACGGATGATCGAGGAAATCGCCTATGCCCTTGGCCGCGACCCCTACGAGATCCGGCGGAAGAACCTGTATCGGAACGGCCAGTTGACCCCCTATCATCAGCCGGTCGAGGATCAGATCCTGCCGCGCATCTTTCAGGAACTGGAAACCGACTGCGATTATCACGCTCGCCGTCAGGCGGTGCTGGACTGGAACGCGAAGGCTGGCGTGATCCGCAAGGGCATCGCGCTGACACCGGTGAAATTCGGCATCAGTTTCACCGCGACCTGGTTCAACCAGGCCGGTTCGCTGATCCATGTCTATTCCGACGGCTCGATTTCGCTGAACCATGGCGGCACCGAGATGGGGCAGGGGCTGAATACCAAGGTCGCCCAGATCGTGGCCGAGGCGTTCCAATGCGACATATCCCGGATCAAGATCACCCGCACGACGACCGAAAAGGTGCCCAATACCTCGGCCACGGCGGCCTCGTCGGGCAGCGACCTGAACGGCATGGCCGCGCTGGACGCGGCCGAACAGATCAAGGCGCGACTGATCGATTTCGTCGCCGAGCGCTGGCAGGCCCCGCGCGACGAGGTGCGCTTCATCCCCGGTCATATCCGCGCGGGCGGGCAGGACGTTCCCTTCGACGAGGTGATCGCCGCGGCCTACATGGCGCGCATTCACCTGTCGGCGGCGGGCTTTTACAAGACGCCCAAGATCCACTGGGACCGCGCGACGGGTCGCGGCCGGCCCTTCTATTACTTTGCCTACGGCGCGGCGGTGTCCGAGGTTTCGGTCGATACGCTGACGGGCGAATACGTGATCGACCGGACCGATGTGATCCACGATGTCGGCCGCTCGCTGAACCCGGCCATCGACAAGGGGCAGATCGAGGGTGCCTTCGTCCAGGGCGCCGGCTGGCTGACCTGCGAGGAATTGTGGTGGGACGACAAGGGACAATTGCGCACCCATGCGCCCTCGACCTACAAGATCCCGCTGGCCTCGGACAGGCCGCGTGTCTTCAACGTGAAGCTGGCCGACTGGTCGGAAAACGCCGAACGCACGATCAAGCGGTCCAAGGCCGTGGGCGAACCGCCCTTCATGCTGGGCATCAGCGTCTTCGAGGCGATCAACATGGCCGTCGCGTCGATCGGCGACTACCGCGAACCGGCGCGGCTGGATGCGCCGGCCACGCCCGAACGCGTGCTGATGGCCGTGAACCGGCTTCGGGGATGATCCGGGTCCGCGTCATCGCGACGTCGGGATCGACTCCGCGCGATGCCGGGGCCGAAATGATCGTCGAGCCCCATCGCGTCACCGGCACGATCGGCGGCGGACAGCTGGAATACATGGCCATCGACCGCGCCCGGCAGATGATCGCGCGCTCCGAGGAAAGCGCGCGGATGGAGGTTCCGCTGGGCCCCGAGATCGGCCAGTGCTGCGGCGGCCGCGTCACCTTGTGCCTGGACCGCGAGCCGTCTGCCCTCGAAGACCATCCCGACGCGCTGATCTTCGGTGCGGGCCATGTCGGCCGGGCGCTGGCGCTGGCGCTGCAACCGCTGCCGGTCAACGTCACCCTGATCGATCAGCGCGCGCCGGAGCTGGCGCAGGCCGCCCCCGGCATCGAAACCCGCATGTCGCCGCTGCCCGAAGCCCTGATCCGCGCCGCCCGCCCCGGCAGCGCCGTCGTCATCCTGACCCATGATCACGCGCTGGACTTCCTGCTGGCCGCCGAGGCGCTGAGCCGCGACGATTTGTGCTATGTCGGCATGATCGGCAGCGCCACGAAACGTGCCCGCTTCAGCGGTTTCGCCCGCAAGCAGGGCCTCGATCCGGCGCCGCTGGTCTGTCCCATCGGCGCCGGCCTGACACGTGACAAGCGCCCCTCCGTCATCGCCGCCACCACCGCCGCCGAGCTGATCGCCCGGCTGACCGCCACTTCTTCGTTGAACAAATACCCATGCAACAGCTGATCCGGGGCCGCGTCCTCGATTTTCATGCCGACCCGGCGGAAACCGCGGACAATCACCGCTACCTCGAAGACGGCGCCGTCCTGATCGACGATGGCCGCATCCTGGCCGTCGACGACTACGCGGTTCTGGCCAGGCCGGGGATTGCGGAAATCGACCATCGCCCGAACCTCATCCTGCCCGGTTTCATCGATACCCATATCCATTTCCCGCAGGTTCAGGTGGTGGCCAGTTGGGGTACGCAGCTTCTGGACTGGCTGAATACCTATACCTTCCCCGAAGAGGCGCGCTTCAACCAGCAGGGTCACGCCCCGGCCATGGCCGACGCCTTCCTGAACCTGCTGACCGACCACGGCACGACCACGGCTGTCGCCTTCTGCTCGGTCCATCCCGAAAGCGCCGAGGCGCTGTTCACCGCCGCCCATGCCCGGAACATGGCCATGATCGCCGGCAAGGTGATGATGGACCGCAACGCCCCGCCCCAGGTTCTGGACACCCCGCAGCAGGGCTATGACGACAGCAAGGCGCTGATCGAACGCTGGCACGGCAAGGGGCGGCAGCGTTACGCCATTACCCCGCGCTTCGCCATCACCTCGACGCCCGAGCAGATGGCGGCCACGGGCCGGCTTGTCCAAGAATTTCCCGATTGCCATATCCAGACGCATCTGTCCGAAAACCTGGACGAGATCGCCTTCACGCTGGGCCTCTATCCCGACGCCCGCGACTACCTGGACATCTACGAAACCTACGGCCTGCTTTCGGAAAAACTGCTTCTGGGCCATTCCATCCACCTGCGCCCGCGCGAGATCACTCGCATGGCCGAAACCGGCAGCCGCGCCGTCTTCTGCCCGACCTCGAACCTGTTTCTCGGCTCGGGCCTGTTCGACGAGGCCGGGCTGCGGACGGCGGGGATCGCCTGCGGCATCGCTACCGATATTGGCGGCGGCACCAGCTATTCGATGCTGCAGACCCTGAACGAGGGCTACAAGATTCTGCAACTGCGCGGGCAGAAGCTGCATCCCCTGGCGGCCTTCCACTGGGTCACGCGCGGCAATGCGCAAGCCCTGGGCTTGCAGGACGAGATCGGCACGCTGGCCGCCGGCAGCGCCGCCGATCTGGTCGTTCTGGACAGCCGCGCGACGCCGGCGATGGCGCTGCGCGCCCAACGCGCCGGAACGCTGGCCGAGGAATTGTTCATCCTTCAGATCATGGGCGACGACCGCGCCGTGGCGCAGACCTATGTCGCGGGCAAGCCGATGAAATCGGCGGACTAGATCAAATCCCGCGCGGCCGCTTGGCGGGGGCGGCGCCTTCGGCTATGGCTGGGCGCAGCATGACCAGAGGCGCGCGCGTGTTCTATCCCCTTGCCAGCACGACCTGGGACGATGCCGAATGCCGGGCGCTGCAACGCGTCATCGTCTCGGGTCGGCACACGATGGGCCCCGAGGTCGCGGCCTTCGAAACCGCCTTTGCCGCGCGTGTCGGCAGCCAGCACGCGGTGATGGCCTCGTCGGGATCGGCCGCGAACCTGCTGGCGCTGGCGGCGGCCTTCTGGCACCCCGATCTGGACTGGCGCGCCGGCGACGAGGTGATCGTGCCCGCGGTCAGCTGGTCCACGACCTATTTCCCGGTGACGCAGACCGGCCTGAAACTGCGCTTCGTGGATGTCGAGGCGTCCACGCTGAACATCGATCCCGATCTGGCCTGCGCCGCGATCACGCCACGGACGCGCGCGATCCTGGCGGTGAACCTGCTGGGCAATCCGGCGCGGCTGGACCGGCTGCGCGCCATCTGCGACCGCCACGACCTGCTGCTCATCGAGGATAATTGCGAATCCATGGGCGCCTCGCTGGACGGGCGGGCGGCCGGGGCATGGGGGGATCTGGGCACGTTTTCCAGCTTCTTCTCGCATCATATCTGCACGATGGAAGGCGGCATGGTCGTCACCAATGATCGCAAGCTGCACCACAACCTGATCTGCCTGCGTGCCCATGGCTGGACCCGCGGCCTGCCCGACGACACCCATCTGCCGGTCGATCCAGACCCGTTCCAGCGTCAGTTCCGCTTCGTGCTGCCCGGCTATAACCTGCGCCCGCTGGAGATGGAGGGGGCGACGGGAACCGAACAGTTACGCAAGCTGCCGGAATTCGTCGAGGAACGGCGCCGCAACGCCGCGATCTTCGGGAAGGCTTTCGCGGACCATCCCGATCTGGATATCCAGGCCGAAACCGGCATGTCGTCGTGGTTCGGCTTCGCGATGATCCTGAAGAATCGGCTGGCGGGCCGTCGTGGCGCCCTTGTCGCCGCGCTGACCCAGGGCGGGATCGAAAGCCGCCCCGTCGTCGCCGGAAATTTCCTGAACAATCCCGTCATCGCCAAGCTGGATCACAGCGTCGCGGGACCGATTGTCGCGGCCGATCGCATTGACCGCGACGGCTTGTTCACCGGCAACCACCATTACCCGATCCCCGACCAGATCGCGCGCCTGCGCGAGATCGTGGACCGCGTCGCGGGACAGGCATGACGAGACGCGCCTTCATCACCGGGATCACCGGGCAGGACGGGGCCTATCTGGCCGATCTGCTGCTGGAAAAGGGCTACGAGGTTCACGGGCTCAAGCGCCGGTCATCCAGCTTCAATACCGCGCGAATCGACCATCTGTCGATCGACCCGCACCGCAACCGGCGCTTTCATCTGCATTACGGCGACATGACCGATGGCAGCGCGCTGATCCGCACCCTGGCGGAAATCCGGCCGGACGAGATCTACAACCTCGCCGCCCAATCCCATGTCCGCGTCAGTTTCGACATGCCGGAATACACCGCCAATGCCGATGCCATCGGCCCTCTGCGTCTGCTGGAGGCGATGCGATTGCTGAACCTGGCCGGAACGCGCTTCTATCAGGCCTCGACATCCGAGCTGTACGGCAAGGCGGCCGAGGTGCCGCAGACAGAGACGACGCCGTTTCATCCGTGCTCGCCCTATGGCGCGGCCAAGCTTTATGCCTACTGGATCACGGTGAATTACCGCGAGGCCTATGGCCTGTTCGCGTCCAACGGCATCCTGTTCAACCATGAAAGCCCGGTCCGGGGCGAAACCTTCGTGACGCGCAAGATCACCCGCGCGGTGGCCGCCTTGCAGATGGGACTTCAGGATTGTCTCTATCTGGGCAATCTGGACGCCCTGCGCGACTGGGGTCACGCACGAGACTATGCCGAGGGCATGTGGCGGATCCTGCAACACGACAGGGCCGAAGATTTCGTTCTGGCCACGGGCCGGACCCACAGCGTCCGCGATTTCTGCGAGGCGGCCTTTGCCGAGACCGGCACCCGGCTGGAATGGCGCGGCGCGGGGCTGGACGAGACCGGGCACGACGCGGCCACGGGGCGCTGCCTGATCCGCATCGACCCGACCTATTTCCGCCCCGCCGAGGTGGACGTCCTGCAAGGCGACGCCGCCAAGGCCCGCGCTCTGCTTGGCTGGACATCGCGCATCTCTTTCGCGCAACTTGTGGCCGAAATGGTCGCCGAGGACCGGCGGCTTCTGGAAACCGAAAGGCTGGCGCGCCGCGCCTATGGGGTCATGGAATGAAGACGATCACTCCGGTGCTGATGGCGGGCGGTTCAGGGACGCGGCTATGGCCGGTCTCGCGCAAGGCCTTCCCGAAACAATTCGCGGCGCTGATCGGGGATGAGACGCTGTTTCAGGCCTCGGCCCGACGGCTGTCCGGACCGGGCTATGCCCCGCCGATCGTGATGACCAACGCGGATTTCCGTTTCATCGTGGCCGAACAGCTGGATCAGCTTGGGCTTGAACCCGCAGCGATCGCGATCGAACCGGCGGGACGCAACACAGCGCCCGCGATCCTTGCGGCGGCGCTGATGGTCGCCGACGACGATCCCGAGCGGCTGCTGCTGGTGGCGCCCTCGGATCATGTCATTCCGGATCCGAAGGCCTTTGCGGCGGCCGTGTCCGAAGGCGCGCAGGCCGCGAAGCAGGGGCGCATCGTCACCTTCGGCATCACCCCGGACCGCCCCGAAACAGGCTATGGCTATCTGGAACTGGCCGGCGGTGGCGAGGGTCCCCAGCCTCTGGCGCGTTTCGTTGAAAAGCCTGACGCGGAACGCGCGGCGCAGATGCTGGCGCAGGGAAATTACCTGTGGAATGCGGGGATCTTCCTGTTCAGCGCCCGCGCCATGATCGAGGCGTTTCACGCCCATGCCCCCGACTATCAGACGCCGGTGCGGGCTGCGCTGGACGGCGCCCGCCGCGATCTGGGTTTCCTGCGGCTGGCGCGAGCGCCCTGGGAAAGTCTGCCGGACAATTCCATCGATTACGCGGTGATGGAAAAGGCCGACAATCTGACCGTGGTGCGTTTTTCGGGCCGCTGGTCCGATCTGGGCGGCTGGGACGCGGTCTGGCGCGAGCAGCTGGAACGGATGCCTGCCGGCGACGGGGTCGTCGCCGATGCCAATTCCACCGCCATCGATTGCCGCGACGTGCTGCTGCGATCGGACCATGCGGATCTGCAATTGGTGGGTATCGGATTGCAGGACGTGATGGTCGTGGCCACCGGGGACGCGGTCCTGGTTGCGGACAAATCGCGCGCGCAGGATGTGCGGCAGGCCGTTACCGCGCTGAAGAAGAAAGGCCGCAAGCAGGCCGAGGCGTTCCCGCGCGATCACCGCCCCTGGGGCTGGTTCGAGACGCTGGCGCTGGCCGACCGCTTTCAGGTCAAGCGGATCGTGGTCAAGCCGGGCGCGGCGCTGTCGCTGCAAAGCCACGTCCATCGCTCCGAACACTGGATCGTGGTCAGCGGCACGGCCAGGGTCACGGTTGACGATCACGTCACGCTGGTGACCGAAAACCAGTCCATCTATATCCCGCTGGGCGCGCGCCACCGGATGGAAAATCCGGGCAAGGTGCCGATGGTGCTGATCGAGGTGCAGACCGGATCCTACCTGGGCGAGGATGACATCATCCGCTACGAGGATGTCTATGCCCGCGACAGCGGCGATTGATGCGCGTTCTGCTGACCGGCGGCAGCGGCATGGTCGGCCGCGCGCTGCTGCGGCTGGCGCCCCGGGTCGCGCCGGGGCTTGACCTGCTGGCGCCATCGCGCGCCGAATTGCCGCTGACGCAGCGAGAGGCGGTGACCGACTGGATCACCGCGCACCGGGTCGAGGCGGTGATCCACGCGGCGGCGAAAGTCGGCGGGATTCAGGCCAACCTGGACGATCCGACCGGGTTTCTGGCGGAAAACCTGCGGCTCAACGATGCCCTGATCATGGGTGCGTTCCGGGCCGGCGTGTCGCGGCTGGTCAATATCGGCTCGTCCTGCATCTATC
This sequence comes from Paracoccus sp. UBA5162, assembly GCF_002413585.1. Taxonomy (NCBI): domain Bacteria; kingdom Pseudomonadati; phylum Pseudomonadota; class Alphaproteobacteria; order Rhodobacterales; family Paracoccaceae; genus Paracoccus; species Paracoccus sp. UBA5162. Next base: position 19,132 of record NZ_DHXG01000090.1, on the reverse strand, counting down.
CGCGCGACTGGCGCCAGCCGCTGGTGGAAGAGGATGTGCTGGCTGGCCCGCTGGAGCCTTCGAATGAGGGATATGCCCTGGCCAAGATCACGGCGGCGCGGCTTTGCGCGGCGATCTCGGGACAACACGGATTCGCCTACCGGACCCTGATTCCGTGCAATCTGTTCGGCGCGCAGGATCATTTCGGACGGGATTCGGCCCATCTGGTCGCCGCAGCGATCACCAAGATCCTGCGCGCCAAGGCGGATGGCGCCGATCATGTGACGATCTGGGGCGGGGGTCGGGCACGGCGCGAATTTCTGGCCGTCGATCATCTGGCCCGGTTCGTGCTGACGGCGCTGAACCGTCTGCAAACCCTGCCGCTGCTGCTGAATGTCGGGGCGGACCGGGATTACAGCGTCGATGAATATTACCGGATGATCGCTGACCTGGCCGGCTGGCGGGGCCGGTTCATCCACGACCGCAGCCGCCCCGAGGGGATGCAGGCCAAGCTGATGTCATCGGCCCGCGCGCGTGACCTGGGCCATGCGCCGCCTGCCGACATCCGGCCCGATCTGCGCATCGCGATCCGGGCCGCGCGGATGGCGCTGTAGCATCGCGCGACCCCGGCCCGGCCCGGCCGCGTCGCGGGCACAGGCTGGGCGGCGGCCGGTTCTCGCGCCATCAGGCGGCGTCTGCCTTTGGCTGGTAGTTCAGCACCGGGGCCAGCCAGCGTTCGACCTCGGCCAGCGACATGCCCTTGCGATCGGCATAATCGCGCGCCTGATCCTGTTCGATCTTGGCCACGCCGAAATAATAGGCCTCTGGATGACCGATATAGAGGCCCGACACCGACGATCCCGGCCACATCGCCATGCTTTCCGTCAGCGTCACCCCGGTCGCGGCTTCGGCGTCCAGCAGGCGGAACAGCGTGTCCTTTTCGGTGTGGTCGGGCTGCGCCGGATAGCCGGGGGCCGGGCGGATGCCGGCATAGGGCTCGGCGATCAGGTCCTGGGGCGCATGGGCTTCGTCGGGGGCATATCCCCACAACTCGCGGCGGACCCGTTCGTGCAGCATCTCGGCCATCGCCTCGGCGATGCGATCGGCCAGCGCCTTGACCATGATCGCGCCGTAATCGTCGTTGGCGCGTTCGTACCGGGCCGAGATTTCCTGTTCCTCGGGCCCTGCGGTGACGACGAAAGCGCCCAGATAATCGCGGTGCCCCTCGGGTGCCACAAAGTCGGACAGCGCCACGTTGGGGCGGCCTTTGCGCTTGGTCACCTGCTGGCGCAGCGTGTGAAAGCGTGCCAGCACCTCGGACCGATCCTCGCCGGTAAACAGGTGGATATCGTCGCCCACCGCGTTGGCCGGCCAGAAGCCCACGACCGCGCGGGGCCGAAACCAGCCGCCCTCGATGATCCGGGCCAGCATCTCTTGGGCGTCGTCGAACAGGCTGCGCGCGGCCTGCCCCTGTTTTTCATCGTCGAGGATGCGCGGATAGACGCCCTTCAATTCCCAGGTCTGGAAGAACGGGGTCCAGTCGATATAGCGCGCGATCTGCGCCAGATCCCAGTCCTCGATCACCCGCCTTCCCGAAAAGGATGGCGTGGGCGCGGCGAATCCGGTCCAGTCCAGTTTCAGCGCGTTGTCCCGCGCGGCCTGCAGGGGCAGGCGCGACTTGGCAGCCTCGGCGCGTTCGTGCCGGTCGGCCACCTCGCTGTATTCGGCCCGGATGCCCGCAACGTAATTCTGTTGCTGGGCGGGTGACAGCAACGACGAGACGACGCCGACCGCGCGGCTGGCATCGGTGACATAGACGGCAGCGCCCCTGTGATAGCGTGGTGCGATCTTGACCGCCGTGTGGATCTTCGAGGTCGTGGCCCCGCCGATCAACAGCGGCAGATGAAAGCCCTCGCGTTCCATCTCCTGCGCCACATGGACCATCTCGTCCAGGCTGGGGGTGATCAGGCCCGACAGGCCGATCACATCGACATTCTGTTCACGCGCGACGTCCAGGATCTTCTGGCTGGGCACCATGACGCCCAGGTCGATCACCTCGTAATTGTTGCAGGCCAGCACGACGCCGACAATGTTCTTGCCGATGTCGTGGACATCGCCCTTGACGGTGGCCATCAGGATCTTGCCCGCGCTTTCACGCTCGGTCCCGCCATTCAGGCGCTTTTCCTCTTCCATGTAGGGCAGCAGGATCGCCACCGCCTGTTTCATCACGCGCGCGGACTTGACCACCTGCGGCAGAAACATCTTGCCCGCGCCGAACAGGTCGCCCACCACGTTCATCCCGGCCATCAGCGGGCCCTCGATCACATGCAGCGGCCGCTGGGCCGCCTGGCGGGCCTCCTCGGTATCGGCATCGATATATTCGGTGATCCCGTTGACAAGCGCATGTTCCAGCCGCTTTTCGATCGGCCATTCGCGCCATGACAGATCCTTTTCCCGCCGCTGCGCCCCGCCTTCGCCGCGATAGCGTTCGGCGATCTCAAGCAGATGTTCGGTAGCATCGGGGCTGCGGTTCAGGACCACGTCCTCGCAGGCATCGCGCAGGTCCGGGTCGATCTGGTCATAGACAGCCAGTTGCCCCGCGTTGACGATGCCCATGTCCATGCCCGCCTGAATGGCGTGATACAGGAACACCGCATGCATCGCCTCGCGCACGGGTTCGTTGCCGCGAAAGCTGAAGGACAGGTTCGACACGCCACCAGAAACATGCGCATGGGGCAGGTTCGCGCGGATCCAGCGCACGGCATCGATGAAATCCACGCCGTAATTGTTGTGTTCGTCGATCCCCGTGGCCACGGCGAAGATGTTGGGATCGAAGATGATATCCTCGGGCGGGAAGCCGACTTCATCGACAAGGATGCGATAGGCGCGTTCGCAAATCTGGATCTTGCGCGCCGCGGTGTCGGCCTGGCCCTGTTCATCGAACGCCATCACCACGACCGCCGCGCCATAGGCCAGACACAGCCGGGCGTGCTGGCGAAACTGGTCTTCGCCCTCTTTCATGCTGATCGAGTTGACGACCGGCTTGCCCTGGACGCATTGCAGCCCGGCCTCGATCACCTCCCATTTGGAACTGTCGATCATGATGGGCACGCGGGCAATATCGGGTTCGGCCGCCAGGAGGTTGAGGAATTCGACCATCGCCGCCTTCGAATCGATCAGCCCCTCATCCATGTTGATGTCGATGATCTGGGCGCCATTCTCGACCTGATCGCGGGCGACCTCCAGCGCGGCGGCATAATCGCGGTTCTTGACCAGCTTGCGGAAGCGGGCGCTGCCGGTGACGTTGGTGCGTTCGCCGATATTGACGAAGGGAATGTCGTCGGTCAGCACGAAGGGTTCCAGGCCGGATAGCCGAAGTTGGCGTTCAGACATAGTCGGGCACCTTTCGCGGGCTGAATTCTGCGACCGCATCGGCGATGGCACGAATATGATCGGGCGTCGTGCCGCAGCAGCCGCCGACGACATTGACCAGCCCCTCGCGCGCGAAGTCCGCCACCTGCCGGGCCGTATCCTGCGGCCCCTCGTCGTATTGGCCAAAGGCATTGGGCAGGCCGGCATTGGGATAGGCGCAGATCAGCGTGTCGGCCACGCCAGCCATCTCGGCCAGATGCGGGCGCATGGCCGAGGCGCCAAGCGCGCAGTTCAGCCCGACCGTCCAGGGCCGAGCATGGCGGACCGAATGCCAGAAGGCGGTGGGCGTCTGGCCCGACAGGGTGCGCCCCGAGGCATCGGTGATGGTGCCTGAAATCATCAGCGGCATACGCTGGCCATGCGCCTCCATCGCCTGAAGGCAGGCAAAGATCGCGGCCTTGGCGTTCAGCGTGTCGAAGATCGTCTCGATCAGCAGGATATCCGCGCCGCCCTCGATCAGGCCCCTGGCCTGCTGAAGATAGGCCGCCCGCAGATCGTCGAAGGTCACGGCACGAAATCCCGGATCGTTCACATCCGGGCTGATCGATGCGGTGCGGTTGGTCGGGCCCAGGGCGCCGGCCACGAAACGTGGCCTGCCATCCTCGGCGGTGGCGCGGTCCAGGGCCCGCCGCACGACGCGCGCGCCTGCGACATTCAGATCGTGAACGGCCGCTTCCAGTCCGTAATCGGCCTGCGCGATGGTGGTCGAGGAAAAGGTGTTGGTCTCGACGATATCGGCCCCGGCCATGGCATAGCGATAGTGGATGTCCTCCACCGCCTCGGGCTGGGTCAGGACCAGCAGGTCGTTATTGCCCTTTTGCGGTCGCTCCGAAGAATGCCCGCAGGCATGTCCCGAGCCGGTACCGGCATAATCCACTTCGTCAAGGTCCAGATTCTGGATCTGCGTGCCCATCGCCCCGTCAAGGATCAGAATCCGTTCGGCCGCCGCGCGATCCAGCAGGGCGAAAGCAGGAGAAGGGGGCAATGCGGTCATATCGGGCCTCGTCATCGAAGCCTGCTGGATAGACAGCGGCCCGGCGAATGGCAAATTCATAATCCGCGAGAAGATCATGACGTGAATCGATAATCTTTTGCGCCTCTCCCTCGCGCTCTTTCCAAATACCTTCGGGGGGTCCGGGGGGCGAAGCGCCCCCGGCCGTCTCAGGTCATGCGCAGGCCGCCGTCCAGCCGGATCACCTCGCCGTTCAGATAGGCGTTCTCGACGATCGTTCCCGCCATCCGGGCGAATTCGGCCGGATCGCCCAGCCGTCGGGGAAAGGTCACCCCGGCGGCCAGCCCGTCCTGCACTTCTGTCGGCAGACCGCGCAGCATCGGCGTTGCGAAGATGCCGGGTGCGATGGCGCAGATGCGGATGTTGCGCGAAGACAGGTCACGGGCGATTGGCAGCGTCATCCCGGCGATCCCGGCCTTCGAGGCCGCATAGGCCGCCTGTCCCTTCTGCCCGTCGAAAGCCGCGATCGAGGCCGTGTTGACGATGACGCCGTTCTCGTCGCGGCCATTCCTCGCCATCTCGGCGGCGGCCAGCCGCAGCACGTTGAAACTGCCGATCAGGTTGATCTCGACGGTGCGGCGAAAGCCTGCCAGGCTGTGCGGCGCCTCGCGGCCCAGGGTCTTTTCACCGATCACGATGCCGGCGCAGTTCACGCAGATGTCTATGCCGCCCATCGCCTCGACCGAGGCCGCGATGGCGCGGGATACGCTGTCCTCATCGGTCACGTCGGTTTCGGCGAAACCGGCGCCCATGGCCCGCGCGACCCTTGCCCCGGCCGGATCGCGGTCCAGCAGCACGACCTGCGCGCCGCGTTCGCGAAAATGCCGGGCCGTCGCCTGGCCAAGCCCCGAGGCACCGCCGGTCACGACGGCGCGGCTGACTGACAGATCCATGCGTCTTTCCCCCTGTGATCGGTGCCAATCTGGCACGACCGCCGCAGCCTTTCCAGACCGCCATGGCCGTTCGGCGGACCGGCCGGACCCTGCGCGGTTCAGGTCAGCAGCATTTCCGGACCGCCGGCGATCTTGGGATCGACCTCGCCGATCCGCTTGCGGTCCTTGCCGGCGTAATCGACCGCGTTCAGCACCGTCTGGATCGCCGCGATCCGGGCCCGGCGCTTGTCGTCGGACCGGATCACGGCCCAGGGCGCGATGGGCGAATGCGACAGGTTCAGCGTGTCGTGAATCGCCTGGGTATACTCATCCCATTTGGCCAGACCCTCCACGTCGATGGACGACAGCTTCCACTGTTTCAGCGGATCCTTCTCGCGGTCGAGGAAACGCTGCAATTGCTCGGCCCGGCCCACGTTCAGCCACAGCTTGACCAGGATGATGCCGTCATCGACCAGGGTCTGCTCGAATCCCGGAAGCTGCCGGAAGAAGGCGTTGCGCTGCGTCTCGGTCGAGAAGCCGAAGACACGCTCGACCACGCCGCGATTATACCAGCTGCGGTCGAACAGCGCGATTTCGCCGGCAGCGGGAAGCCAGTCCACGTAGCGCTGGAAATACCATTGCCCCGCCTCGCGTTCGGTCGGCTTGGGAAGCGCCACGATATAGCACGAGCGCGGATTGAGGTTCTCGCGCAGGCGTTCGATCGTGCCGCCCTTGCCGGCCGCATCGCGGCCTTCGAACAGCACCACCAGACGTTTGCCGGTCGAGGAAATGTCGTGCATCATACGGACAAGCTGCAACTGCAGCATCTCCAGATGATCCTCGTAATCGGTCTTGTCCATCTCCTCGCGGTAGGGATAGCCGGGATCGAGGATCTCTTTCTTGCCGGCCTTCTCGATGGTCTTGCGGACGTCCCTGGGGGCGCCCCGGTCGAGATAGTCGCTGATCTGGCCGACCAGCGGCAGGTCGGGCGCGGAGGGTTTCGCTTTCGCCATCAAGGGGTTCCGATCCTGGACATGTCGTATTGCGTGGTCTGGTAGATTTCGTTGATCCAGTTGCCGTAGAGCAGATGCGCATGGCTGCGCCAGCGGTTCAGCGGCATCCGGGCCGGATCGTCGTCGGGATAGTAGTTGCGCGGCACCTCGATGGCCTTTCCGGCCAGCGCGTCACGGTCATATTCGTCCTTCAGCGTCGTGCTGTCATATTCCAGGTGGTTGAAGATATAGAGCGCGCGGCGACCCGGATCCTCGACCAGGCAGGGGCCGACCTCGTCGCTGGCCAGCAGCGTGGTCAGGGCCGGGCGCTGGTCCAGTTCGTCCTGCCGCACCTCGGTCCAGCGGCTGACGGGAACCAGCACGTCATCCGAGAACCCGCGCAGATAGGGCGAGGCGGCCAAAAGGTTCCGGTGCCGAAAGCAGCCGAAGGCCTTGGCGTCCAGGATGTGCTTGGGAAGGCCGTGGAAATGCCAGGCCATCGCCATCCCGCCCCAGCAGACGCCGAAGGTGGAATGGACATGGGTCTGGGTCCAGTCGAAGACTTGGGTCAGTTCGTCCCAGTAGGTGACCGCCTCGAAGGGCAGGTGTTCGATCGGCGCGCCGGTAATCACGAGGCCGTCGAATTTCTCGCCCGTCGCCGCGACCTCGCGGAAGGGACGATAGAAGCTTTCCATGTGGTCGGCGGCCGTATTGCGGCTTTCATGATCCGACATGCGGATCAACTGAAAGTCGATCTGCAGGGGCGTCGCGCCGATCAGCCTTGCGAACTGGTTCTCGGTCTGGATCTTGCGGGGCATCAGATTCAGCAGGCCGATCCGCAGCGGGCGGATATCCTGGGTTGCCGCACGCCCCGGCGACATCACCATCACGCCCTCTTCCGACAGGATTCGGTAGGCGGGCAGGTTCTCGTTCAGGGTGATGGGCATGGCTGCGATCCTTTTGCGACCGATAAGTAGAAGGCAGCGGCGGTCACGGCAAGATGCCGTGCCGCGATGGCGGGCGGGCAAGGGGGGCGCCGCCCCCCGTCGCGTCCCGCGACTCCCCCCGAGGTATTTGGAAAGAGCGCGAGGCAGAGACACGAGGCAGGCGTGATCGAATGCGCCGGATGCGCCCGACCCGGGACGGTTTCGGCGCCCGCCGGCGGGCCGGATCAGTCCGGCCGCCGGTCGATGGCGCGGGCGATGAGGGCATTGAAATCGGCCGGGTCCTTCACCTCGGCCACCTCTTCGGCCAGCACCGTGATGCCGCGCCGCGCCATGGCCTGATAGCGCGGCTGGCGATGGGCCAGGGCGCGGGCATAGGTCCAGCGGATGAAATCGTCGGGGTTGACCTCGTCGCCGGTCAGGCCCTTCTCGACCCGGTAGGCGACCCAGGCGTTTTCGAGGAATTCGGGCTGGTAATACATCGGTTTCGGCGCCCTGTCGAAGCGGCGGACCAGTTCGGCGGTATGCGCGTCGCTGCCCTTGATCCAGACCATCAGCAGATCGCGCGCCAGCGCCGACAGGACCGGATCGTCGGGATCGTCCGGATCGACCACCTCGCAGATCGAGCCGCCGCTGTCGCAGACGAAATGCGGAATGCCGTAGATCCGGATTGCGCGGGACATGAAGTGATGGGTGTCCAGAAGCGCCGCGATCTCGGCCCGGCGGTGCTGGTCCTGACGTTGGTGATATTCGTCGAAAGGCAGGCCGCCGCGGCTGGGGCTGCCGGGCTTGCCGAGATAGGTCGATAGCGGCGCCAGATTGTCGAAGGTGATGTTGCTGGCGATATAGACGCTGTCGGATAGCAGCAAGTCACGCAGGAACGGAACCTTCATCGCCTCGTGCTTGAAGTTGTCGGCGATATATTCGCCCATGTAGCGGGTGCCGATGCGGTAATCGACCGAATAGTGAAACCACTCTCCCGAGGCGCGCAGCATGTTCGACAGATGGGTCTTGCCCAGTCCCGACATGCCGAACAGCAGAACGCGCCGGTTCGCTGCCCGAAGCCAGTCCTGGCCGCTGTGATGGATCATGTGCCGCCCCGTCCTTGGTTTCGGACTTGGTAATCCGCGGCGCGCCCAAGGGAAAGGGGCGGGCGTCAAGCCAGCGCAGGTTTCGGTGCGGCCATGACCGGTGCGGGGACGGCCGGGGTGGCGCCGCCCGGCCCGGAGCGGCATCGGCGACAGCCTTGCACCAGGGCGGGCTGGCGGAAAGGCCCCGACGATGCGGCGGGCCTTTCCGTTTCTTCCTGGTCGGGCGATCAGAAACTGTAGCCGATCCTCATTCCCACGCCCCAGGCGTCATTGCCCTTCATGTCCGC
>NZ_DHXG01000090.1:0-10120 GCF_002413585.1 Paracoccus sp. UBA5162 | reverse complement strand
TCATGTTGTCGCGCGTATAGATCGCCGCCAGCGTGATGCCCTTGCGCCCGTTGGTCGGGGCCAGCGGCGAAACCAGATCATTCCCGGCCTTCTCATAGGTGAACGAGGCCGAACCGGACCAGGCATCGGTGAACTTGCGACCCACGCCAAGCGTGTAGGTGGTGGTGTCCTCCAGGCTGACCAGTCCGCCACCGGTCACGGCGGTGAAGTTGCGCGGATCGACCCGGAATTCGGACCAGTTCACCCAGCGGATCGATCCGAAGACCAACGTATCCGGCGCGACGCCGGTCTGGAATTCCAGGTTCCAGCTTTCCGGGGTCTTGACCTTTGTCATGGAGGTGCCGGTCAGCAGCGGCAGGGCCGGCAGCGGCCCGGCCCCGTCGGGATCGACCAGCGGGCCGGATTCGGTCGTGTCGAATTCATGCTCGACCTCGGAATTGTAGGTCAGCGAGACGCGGGCCGCGATCTCGGGCTTTTCCCAGGCGGCGCCGGCCACCCAGCCGACGGCCGTGTCGGTATCCAGATCGACCGAATAGCCCGCCACCGGACCATAGGCCGCGCCGTTCAGGCTGACCTTGCCGTCGGCACGCGACCCGCGGATGCCGCCATGAACCGAGAAATTGTTCTGGAACTTGTAGCGTCCGAGCGCGGTGAAGGTGGTGGAATCCACCTTCGCGCTGGTTCCGCCCAGAAGGAGCGACCCGTCCTGGCCCGGATCCGGGATCGCGCCGGGTTGCGTCGGATAACGGATATCGGCGCCGAAGGGCTGTTCGATGATGATGGCGCCGGAAATGCTGGGCGTGAACTGGTGCTTGTAGGCCAGACCCACGAAGCCGTAGCCCTGCGCCACGTCGCCGGTGTTGTAGGGGCCTCCGGCCGCCGCTGGCGTGCGGTCCTTGCCCTCGACCGTCGGATCGACGCCGCCAAAGCTGAGCTCGGCGTAGTTTCCGTCTTCGAACAGCGGGCTCAGCGATTGCGGCGCGCGTTCGATCCCGCCCGCCAGCAGGGGCGACGCGCTCAGCAGCAGGGTGGCCGCGCCGGTCAGTGTATATCTCATAAGTTGTCCTCCCTAGACGGATCAACCGATCCAGGTTGTCACCTTACGGGACTTCGTGATGCAATCAATCGTGCCGGCCCGATGACGCAACGTTCTGATCTCGCTGACCTGGGGGCAGCGTGTCTTTGCTGCAACGCAGCCCGGCGGCCGGCGCCGGTTCTTCGGCTCTGGACAATCGGCGCCGCGCGTGAAAGGGGAAACTGCCAAACGAACTTGCCGCAAGGATGACCCCATGCAGATTCGTGAGGCCCTGACCTTTGACGATGTCCTTCTGGTTCCCGCCGCCTCGACGGTGATGCCCTCGACCGCCGATGTCGCGACCCAGGTCACGCGCACCATCCGGATGAACATTCCGCTTCTGTCCTCGGCCATGGACACGGTGACCGAAAGCCGCATGGCCATCGCCATGGCGCAGGCAGGCGGCATGGGGGTCATTCATCGCAACCTGACGACCGAACAGCAGGCCGACGAGGTGCGCCGTGTCAAGCGGTTCGAAAGCGGCATCGTCTACAAGCCCATCACGCTGCGCGCCGATCAGACGCTGGCCGATGCGAAGGCCTTTCAGGACCGCTACAACGTCACAGGCTTTCCGGTCGTCGATGCCGAGGGCCGCGTCGTCGGCATCGTCACAAATCGCGACATGCGGTTCGCCAGCGACGACCGCACCCCGGTCAGCGTGATGATGACCTCGGACAGGCTGGCGATGCTGACCGAGCCTGCCGACCGCCAGCAGGCCATTGACCTGATGAAGGAACGTCGGATCGAGAAGCTGCTGATTATCGATGGCCAGGGTCATCTGACCGGCCTTCTGACGCTGAAGGATACCGAGAAGGCGGTGGTGAACCCGCTGGCCTGCAAGGACGAGCTGGGGCGGCTGCGCGTGGCCGCCGCATCGACCGTCGGCGAAGAGGGCTTTGCACGCAGCCAGGCGCTGATCGAGGCGGGCGTGGACATGGTCGTGATCGATACCGCTCACGGCCATTCGGCAGGCGTCGCCAGGGCGGTCGAACGGGTGAAGACCTTTTCGAACGAGGTGCAGGTGGTGGCGGGCAACGTGGCCACGGCGGAAGGCACGCGGGCACTGATCGAGGCGGGCGCGGATGCCGTCAAGGTCGGCATCGGACCGGGCAGCATCTGCACGACGCGGGTGGTTGCCGGGGTCGGCGTGCCGCAGCTGACCGCGATCATGGACGCCTGCGCCGGCGCCGATGGCCTGCCGGTGATCGCCGATGGCGGCATCAAGTATTCCGGCGATTTCGCCAAGGCGATCGCCGCGGGCGCCAGCTGTGCCATGGTCGGCAGCGCCATCGCCGGCACTGATGAAAGCCCCGGCGAGGTGATCCTGTATCAGGGCCGCAGCTTCAAATCCTATCGCGGCATGGGCTCGCTGGGCGCGATGGCGCGGGGCAGCGCGGACCGCTATTTCCAGAAGGATGCCGCGACCGACAAGCTGGTGCCCGAGGGCATCGAGGGGCAGGTGCCCTACAAGGGACCGGCCGGCACGGTGATCCACCAGCTTGTCGGCGGGCTGCGCGCCGCCATGGGCTATACCGGCTGCGCCACGATCGAGGAGATGCGCCGCAACTGCCAGTTCGTCCGCATCACCGGGGCGGGGCTCAAGGAAAGCCATGTGCACGACGTGCAGATCACGCGCGAAAGCCCGAATTACCGTCTCGGATGAACCCTGGTCGGGGCGGTCATTTCTTGGGTGCCTGTCTGCGCATGATGTGAAGCCCTTCGGGAGCCCGCGACACGGGGCGCCCCTCGTGCCGCGATCGCGGGAAGGCCAAGACTCCCCGGACAGCAGAAAAGGTGCGTAAAGCCCTTGCAGGCGGGACATGGCGATCCTCGGCGCGGGTTCGGCCTCGGTAAATTTTTTCCTTTCCCCGGCGCGGCTTGTCCACGACGAGGCTTGCCTGCTGCAAGGCTTCGTGCCATCAAATGACGCTCAAGATCCCGCCTCAGGGACGATGTTGCGCCCTTGCAGGAATGCGGCGTAGCATCCGTAGGACAACAGGAGGAAAACCATGATTTTCAAGGCAAGCCGGATGATCGCGGCCGCCGCGTTGCTGGGCGCGTCGTCGCTGGGCGCGATGGCGCAGGATTTCAATCCCACCAATCCCGAATGCATCGCCCCGGCCAATCCCGGCGGCGGCTGGGACTTCACCTGCCGCCAGGTCGGCAAGACGATGCAGGATCTGGGATTGATCGACACGACGATGCAGGTCGTCAATCTGGCCGGCGGCGGCGGCGGCGTGGCCTTTGCCGAGGTCGTCAACAAGCGCGAGGACGACAACAACCTGATCGTGGCGGCGTCCTCGGCGACCGCGACGCGGCTGGCACAGGGCGCCTATCCGGGCAACACCATGGATCAGGTCCGCTGGCTGGGCTCGATCGGGGCCGATTACGGCGTCATCGCCGTGGCGGCCGACAGCGAGATCAAGACGCTGCCGGAACTGCTGGACAAGATCAAGGCCGATCCGGGTTCGATCTCGGTCGCGGGCGGTTCGGCCGTGGGCGGCTGGGATCACCTGAAGGTGCTGATCGCGGCCGATGCCTATGGCATCGAGGATGTCCGCTCGGTCAAGTATATCGCCTTCGATGGCGGCGGCGAGGCCGTGACCCAGCTTCTGGCAGGGTCGGTCCAGGCCTTCACTGGCGACCTTTCCGAGGCCAAGGGCTTTGTCGATAGCGGCGACATCAGGGTGATCGCGGTGCTGGCCCCCGAACGGCTTGACGGCGAATTCGCCGATTTTCCGACCGCCAAGGAACAGGGTGTGGATGCTGTCGGCGCGAACTGGCGCGGTTTCTATGGGCCGGGCGGCATGTCCGACGAAGCCTATAACGGCTGGGTGTCGAAGCTGGGCGAGCTTTATGCCTCGGACGAATGGAAAGAGGTGATGAAGGTGAACGGCATCGCGCCGCTGGACCTTCAGGGCGAGGAATTCCAGCAATTCGTGTCCGAATCGGTGACCCGGATCCAGGACATCTCGCGCAAGATCGGCATCATCAAGTAGACGCGGGCTGATGCCGGCAAACATCTCGGGCGCCGCGACCTTTCGCGGCGCCGCTTCTGTCCCGAAAGGAAATCGGCGATGAGCGATCGCATCCTTGGCCTCGTCGGCATCCTGCTGGCGATCGGTTTCGCGCTGGCCGCGCTGTCGATCGAGGAAAGCTTCCTGTCGGACGCTGTCGGTCCCAAGGCATTTCCCCTGATCATCGCGGCCGTCCTGGGACTGGCCAGCATCGTCATCGCGCTGCGCCCCGATCCCGATCCGACCTGGCCCGCCCTGGGCCGCCTGGCCGAGATCGGCGCGGCGGTGCTGGTCATGATCCTCTATGCCAAATTGCTGCCGGAAGCGGGTTTCGTCATCGCGACAGCCTTCGCCGCAACCTATCTGTCCTGGCGTCTCGGGTCGACGATCCTCTGGGCCACGGCGACGGGAATCGGCACCTCGCTGGGCATTTATGTCATCTTCAATCTGGCTCTGGGTCTGTCGCTGGCGCGCGGCCCGTTCGGCTTCTGAAGGAGCGCGTCATGGAAACCCTGTCCAATCTTGCCGACGGCTTCGCCATCGCGCTGACCTGGCAGAATCTGAGCCTTGCCTTGCTGGGCTGTTTTCTGGGCACCATCATGGGCGCGCTGCCGGGGCTGGGGCCATCGAACGGCGTGGCGATCCTGATCCCGCTGGCCTTCACGCTGGGGCTTGGCGCCACGCCGTCGCTGATCCTGCTGACCTCGGTCTATTACGGGGCGATGTATGGCGGGCGGATTTCGTCGATCCTGCTGAACATACCGGGGGACGAGCCAGCGATGATGACCTGTCTGGACGGGCACCCGATGGCCAGGAAGGGCCTGGCCGGAGAGGCGCTGTCGCTGTCGGGCATCGCCTCTTTCGTCGGATCCTTCATCGCGACCTGGGGCCTGATCGTGCTGGCCCCGCAACTGGTCAAGATCGCGCTGCTTTTCGGACCGGCCGAATATTTCGCGCTGTTCGCGCTGGCCTTCATGACGCTGGGCGGGGTTTCCTCGACCAACCAGGCGAAATCGGCCTTTGCCGCGGCCCTTGGCCTTGGCTTGGCGATGATCGGCGTCGACACGCAGACCGGCGTGCCGCGCTTTACCTTCGGCGAGGTCAATCTTTACGACGGGCTGGATTTCCTGGTCGCGATCGTCGGCCTTTTCGCGCTGTCGGAAGTCTTCATCTTCCTGGAAGAGGGGCACGGCGCCTCGGATGCCGAGGGCCGCAAGCTGAAGATCGGCCGACTGACGCCGCCCTGGTCGATGCTGAAATCCTGCATCCCGACAATGCTGCGGACTTCGGGCCTGGGCTTTGTCGCGGGCGTCCTGCCCGGGGCGGGCGCCTCGCTGGGCTCGTTCATCTCCTATACGATGGAAAAGCGGCTGGTGGACAAGGACAACACCTTCGGCACCGGCGACCCGCGCGGTGTCGCCGCGCCCGAGGCCGGCAACAACGCCGCCGCCGGCGGCGCGCTGGTGCCGATGCTGGCGCTTGGGGTGCCGGGATCGGGGACGACGGCGGTGCTGCTGGCGGTCCTGCTGTCGCTGAACATCACGCCCGGGCCGCTTCTGTTCACCAACAATCCGGATGTGGTCTGGGGACTGATCGCGGCGCTGTTCATCGCCAACTTCATGCTGCTGGCGCTGAACATCCCGATGGTGGGCCTGTTCACCCGCATCCTGCTGGTCCCGCCACGGGTGCTGATGCCGGTCGTGGCGATGGTCAGCTTCGTGGGCATCTACGGCATTTCCGGTTCCTCGTTCGATCTTCTGGTGATGATCGGCTTCGGCGTCATGGGTTGGGTGCTGCGCAAGTTCGACGTGCCGCTGGTGCCCATCATCCTTGGCACACTTCTGGGCAACCAGATGGAAAACAACCTGCGCCGCGCCATCACCATCGACAACGGCAACTGGTTCACCCTGATCGATTCCCCGCTGGCGATCACGCTGTGGGCCATCGCGATAGCCGGATTCCTTCTGCCGCTGATCGTGGGTCGCCGCGTCAAGTCGGGGATGCGCCGGCGTGGCGATGACGAGGGCTCGATCCGGGACTGAGGCCGATCGGTCTTGCGGCGCCGCATGACATGGCGCGGCACGGACAGCCCGTGTCGCGCCCTTTCAACCGGTCAGCAGCCGCTGCGCCTCTGATATCGCATAGCGGTCGGTCATCCCCGAGACGTAGTCCAGCACGATGCGGGCACGGCGGGTTTCATCGGGCGCCGCCTCGGCCGCGCTGTGCCATTGCGGCGGCATCTGGGCGGGGTCCGACAGAAACAGCGGGAACAGCTCGTTCAGGATCGCCGTCACCCGGACCCGTTCATCCACGACCGAGGGCGCGCGATACATGCGCGTGAACAGGAACGACTTGATCGCCTTGATGTTCTGGTAGAGCGGCTTGGAAAAGCGGATGATCGGCCCGTCCATGTCGCGGATTTCCTGCGCCGATTGCGGCTGCAGGCCCGCCAGCCGGTTCTCGGCCACGGCGATGACGTCCTCGACCATGACGCCGAAGACCCGCCGCAGCGCCTCGTGTCGCCGCCGCATCCGGTCGAGGCCGGGATAGAGGCGGTCCACCTCGGCGAAGGCGGGACCGATCACGGGCAATTCGGCCAGTTCCTCCTCGGTGAACAATTCGGCCCGCAGACCGTCATGCAGATCGTGGTGGTTATAGGCCACGTCATCGGCCACGGCCGCCACCTGCGCCTCGGCGCTGGCATTGCTTGAAAGCTCCAGATCCCAGTCGCCGTTCACCTCGGCCAGGGCATAGGGCAGGGGCGGCTCCACCGGCCCGTTATGCTTGGCGATCCCCTCCAGCGCCTCCCATGTCAGGTTCAGCCCGTCGAAATCGGCATAGTGCCGTTCCAGCCGGGTGACGATCCGCAGCGCCTGCGCGTTGTGATCGAAGCCGCCATAGGGCTGCATCAGCGCGGATAACGCATCCTCGCCGGTATGGCCAAAGGGGGGGTGGCCCAGATCGTGGGCCAGCGCCACCGTCTCGGCCAGGTCGGTGTTCAGCCGCAGCGCGCCGGCGATGGTGCGGGCGACCTGCGCCACCTCGATCGTGTGGGTCAGCCGGGTGCGGAAGTAATCGCCGCGATATTCGTCGCCGTCATGTTCGACGAAGACCTGCGTCTTGTGCTTCAGCCGCCGGAAGGCGCTGGAATGGATGATCCGGTCGCGGTCGCGCTGCCAGGGCGAGCGGAAGGTGGACAGGCTTTCCGGATGCAGCCTGCCGCGACTGTCTTCGGGCTGGCAGGCATAGGGGGCGGTGGACAAGGCGCGGTCCTTCCTTGCGAGGGATGCGTGCAGAGCCTATATTCCTGACCCAAGGACGAAAACGGGAACGCCCCATGAACCTGCCTCCGAAAGTGACCGAACGGGCCTTTGCCCACCTTGCCGAGATCAATGCGGGCGGCGACGTCCGTCCGCTGCGCGTCGCGGTGGCCGGGGGCGGCTGTTCCGGGTTTCAATACGAGATCCGGCTGGATCAGGCCGAAGCCGACGATCTGGTGCTGGAAGGCGCCGGCCAGCGGGTCGTCGTCGATCCGGTCTCGCTGCCCTATCTGGCGGGTGCGGTGATCGATTTCGCGGATGAGCTGATCGGCGCCCGGTTCACCATCGACAATCCGAACGCCACCTCAAGTTGCGGCTGTGGCACGTCCTTTTCGATGTGATCAGCCGCAGAGACGTTTGCGGATCACGAAGCTGCGCTCGATATAGCGCAGCTTGGGCGGCGCCTCCAGACCGTTGGGTCGCGGAATGCCGTAACGGCGTTCCCGCATGACCGGATCCAGCCCGCGTTCCGGCGGGTATTCGGCGTCCTCGCTGGTCCACGACACGATCTGGCATTCCGCGCGCGGGTCCGCATCGACGATCTTCATGGTGCCGTTCTCCTCGATGAGCGTGACGATATAGACGCGGCGCCGATTCAGGCCGAGAATGCTGAAATCCAGAACCTGCCGCATCTCGGTCCGGCCTGTCTCCGGGCCGAAGAGGGCATCTTTTCCCTGCCAGTCGAGGCCATAGGCGAAACGCAGCCGCCACTGGCCGGGCGGCACCAGAAGACGAAAGAAATCCCCGCCACGGATATAGCCCGCCATGACCGCCCGGCCGCTGCCAGGTTCGGTCACATGGACCAGGTAATCCTTGCCGGGCAGGGTCTTGACCTGCAGCGGAAAGGTCGCGGGCAACCCGCTGCGGTTCCACATCAGTCCGGTCTGCGGACGTTCCTGTGCGGCCGCCGCAAGCGGCAGAAGGCACAGCGCAAGGACCAGAAGGCGCCACATGGTTCCGA
This sequence comes from Paracoccus sp. UBA5162, assembly GCF_002413585.1. Lineage (NCBI taxonomy): Bacteria > Pseudomonadati > Pseudomonadota > Alphaproteobacteria > Rhodobacterales > Paracoccaceae > Paracoccus > Paracoccus sp. UBA5162. Next base: position 1,747 of record NZ_DHXG01000090.1, on the reverse strand, counting down.
TCCTAGCGCGGAAGGCGCGCGGCGTCACGCCGCGCGAGCATCACTCGACCGTGACGGATTTCGCCAGATTGCGCGGCTGATCCACATCCGTGCCTTTCGCCACCGCCGTGTGATAGGCCAGATATTGCATCGGGATCGCATAGAGGATCGGCTGGAACGCCCCGCCACCCGAGGGCAGGCGCAGCGTGGCGTGCACACCCTCGCCCCCCGCCGCGATCCCGGCCTGGTCCGAGACCAGCAGAATCTGCCCGTGCCGGGCCATCACCTCCTGCATGTTCGAGACGGTCTTGTCGAACAGCGCATCATGGGGGGCCAGAACGATCACCGGCAGATCGCGGTCGATCAGCGCGATAGGGCCGTGCTTCAATTCCCCCGAGGCATAGCCTTCGGCGTGAATGTAGCTAAGTTCCTTCAGCTTCAGCGCACCTTCCAGCGCCACCGGATACAGCGCCCCGCGCCCCAGATACAGCACGTCCTGCGCCTGACCCAGCCATTCCGACAGCGCCCGGCAATTATCGGACAGGTTCAGCGCCTGCTGCAACAGGCCCGGCACGGCGCGCAGATCGGCCAGATGGCCCGCAAGCTGCACATCGTCGATCCGGCCGCGATCACGGGCCGCCTTCAGCGCCAGGATCGCCAGCACCGTCAACTGGCAGGTGAAGGCCTTGGAGGACGCCACGCTGACCTCGATCCCCGCCAGCGTCGGCAGCGCCACGTCGCTGTCGCGCGCAATGGCCGAGGTGCCCACATTCACCAGACCGACGGTTCGGGCCACCCGGTCCTTGGCATAATGCAGGGCAGCCAGCGTGTCCGCCGTCTCGCCCGACTGGCTGATGGCGATGAACCAGCTCTTGTCCGACAGCGGCGGCTCGCGATAGCGGAATTCCGAGGCCACGTCGATATCGCAGGGCAGGCCCGCCAGCCGCTCGAACCAGTATTTCGCGACATGGCCCGCCAGATGCGCGGTGCCGCAACCGACCAGCGCGATGCGGTCCACGCCCGTGAAATCCAGCCCCTCGGGAAGCACGATCCGGTTGTCCTTGACGTAATGGTTCAGCACGTCGCCGATCACCACCGGCTGCTGAGCGATTTCCTTGGCCATGAAATGCCGGTAGCCGCCCTTGTCGATCGCCGTCGCGCCGACGTCGATCCGGCTTTCGCCGCGGCCGACCGGACGCCCCCCGGCCTCATAGACCTGCACGCCCGCGCGGGTCAGGACGGCGTGGTCGCCATCCTCCAGATAGGTGATGCGGTCGGTAAAGGGCGACAGGGCCACCGCATCCGAACCCAGAAACATCTCGCCCGTGCCATGGCCGATGGCCAGCGGGCTGCCCCGGCGTGCCGCGATCATCAGATCGCCCTCGCCCTCGAACAGGAAGGCCAGCGCGAAGGCGCCGTGCAGGCGGGACAGGGTGGCGCGCGCGGCCTCCAGCGGTGACAGGCCCCGATCCAGATGATGGCCGGTCAGCAGGGCCACCGTCTCGGTATCGGTTTGGCTTTCGGGCCTGAGGCCGTTCGTGGCCAGTTCCTCGCGCAGGTCGCGGAAATTTTCGATGATGCCGTTATGAACCACGGCCACGCGGCCATGCCGATGGGGATGGGCATTCGTCTCGGTGGCGGCGCCATGGGTGGCCCAGCGGGTATGCCCGATCCCGGCATGGCCGCGAAGCGGATCAAGAACCAGCCGGTCCGACAAATTCACCAGCTTGCCCACCGCGCGGCGGCGATCCAGCCTGCCCGCATCGTC
>NZ_DHXG01000100.1:1017-22308 GCF_002413585.1 Paracoccus sp. UBA5162 | reverse complement strand
TCAAGGGCGAGATCAAGTGGTCCCTGCCCGAGCAGTTCTCGGTCTGGTCCGGCGCTCTGGCCACCAAGGGCGGGGTCGTGTTCTACGGCACGCTGGAGGGCTATCTGAAGGCGGTGGATGCCGAAACGGGCGACGAATTGTTCAAGTTCAAGACCCCGTCCGGCATCATCGGCAACGTGATGACCTACGAAAGCAACGGCAAGCAATATATCGGCGTGCTGTCGGGCGTCGGCGGCTGGGCCGGCATCGGGCTTGCGGCCGGTCTGACCAACCCCAATGACGGTCTGGGCGCCGTGGGCGGCTATGCCGCGCTCAGCGACTATACCGAACTGGGCGGCCAGCTGACGGTGTTCGAACTGCCCGGCGACGTGGCCTCGAACGCCCCGGCGGCCGAGCCGAAGCCGGCTGCGGGCGAGACGAAGGGCTAATACTTTCGTTCCGCACGGACGAGGTTGATCTGTGAAAGGGCCGCCCCAGCGATAGACTGGGGCGGTTCTGTCTGGGGAGAGCAGGCAAATGAGAATTGGGAGGACGACGATCATGAAAGTCATCACCAGCCTGGGGGCGCTGATCCTGGGCGTATCGCTGGCCGGCGCGGCCATCGCGCAGACCGCAGCGACGGACGCCACCACACCGCCCCCGGCGCAGGCCGGCGCGGGCGCGGCCGCCGCCACGTCGGGAAATGCCACCGCCACGACCACCGGCACCGGCACCGGAGCCGTCGATCCGGCGCAGGCCGGGGCGGGGGCTGCCGCCGCAACGTCGGGCAATGCACAGGCCGCAGCTCCGGCCGCGCAGGATGGCAAGGACGCGGCAACCGGTAACGGCGGCACGGTCAGCGACAAGCCGGTGGATCTGGCCAAGGGCGCGACGACCCTGCCGAACGGCATGGACATCACCCCCGATTACGAAGAAAACGGCCGCTGGTTCAACGCCGACGGGATCCCGACATTCAAGATCGCCGAGGACGGCACGGTCGATTTCGCGACCTTCAACGGCTATCGCCGCTATACGTCCAATTGCATGGTCTGCCACGGCCCGGACGGCGAGGGTTCGACCTATGCGCCGGCCCTGAAGAATTCGGTCCTGCGGCTGGACTATTATCAGTTCCAGCAGATCGTCGCCTCTGGCAAGAAGCAGGTCAACACCGCGCAGAATCAGGTCATGCCGGCTTTCGGCACCAACAAGAACGTCTGGTGCTATGTCGATGACATCTGGGCCTATCTGGTGGCGCGCGGCACCGACGAATTGCCGCGGGGACGCCCGGCGAAGAAGGGACCGAAATCGGAGGCATTCACCGCGCAGGAAGATTCCTGCATGTCGATGTGATCCGATGATCCGCTTCCCCTGGCCCAAGCCGGCGCTGATCCTGGCCCTGTGCGGCGCGCTGCCCGCCGCCGCGCAGGTCGCCGATCTGCGTTCGACCACGCAATTCCGGGTCTGCGCCGATCCAGCCAATGCGCCGATGTCGATGAAGGACGGATCGGGCTTCGAGAACCGGCTGGCCGAGAAATTCGGCGAATGGCTGGGCAAGCCGGTAAGCTATACCTGGTTTCCCTCGGGCATCGGCTTCATCACCAAGACGCTGCGCGCCGGAACCTGCGACGTGGTGATGGGCTATGCGCAGGGCGATGAGCTGGTGCAGAACACGAACCATTACTACACCTCGGTCTTCGGCATCGTGACCCGCAAGGACAGCGATCTGGCCTCGGTCGATCGTCTGACCGACCCGGCACTGAAGGATCGGCCGCTGGGTGTCGTCGCGGGCTCGCCCCCCGCCACGATCATGGCGCGGGCGGGGCTGGCCAAGAACATGCACGGCGCCGATCTGTTCGTGGATCGCAGGGTCAAGGATCCGGTCGGTGACCTGCTGCAAGGCGTCCGCGACGGCACCTATGACGCCGCCGTGCTGTGGGGGCCGCTGGCCGGGCCGCGCGTCAAGGACGATCCCGATCTGCAATTCACCCCGTTGCTGAAGGAAACCACCGGCCCGAAGATGGCCTACCGGATCACGATGGGCGTGCGTCAGGGAGAACAGGAATGGAAGCGCGAACTGAACAGCCTGATCCGCCGTCGTCAGGACGAGATCAATCAGGTGCTGCACGAGGCGGGCGTGCCTCTGGTGGACGATTACGGCAAGGAACTGCTGCCATGACACGCTGGGCGATGGCGCTGTTGCTGGCTTTCGCCGCTTCGGCCAGCGCCGAGGTTCCCGAACCCGAAGGCTATCGCGGCGCCCCCTATGGGGCACCCGTTCCCGCCAGCCTTCAGGGCGCCGAGGTTATCGATGCCGCCCGCGCGATCGACCTGCACGACCAGGGCGCGGCCTTCATCGACGTCTATCCCCGGACCCGCAAACCCCAGGATCTGCCCGAAGGCACCATTTGGCAGGAGCCGCGCCACGACACCATCCCCGGTGCGATCTGGCTTTGGGATACCGGCTATGAACGCCTTTCCCCGGACGAGGAAGCGCGGCTGAGGAACGGCCTGGCCAGCGCCTCGGGCGGCGACAGATCCGCGCCGCTGGTGATCTTCTGCCGGGCCGATTGCTGGATGAGCTGGAATGCCGCCAAACGCGCCGTGGCCATGGGCTATGACGCGGTGAAATGGTTCCCGGGCGGAACCGATGAATGGCAACAGGCTTCGGATGCCGATCTCGTCGCGGCCGTTCCTGTCACGCCGTGACGACGCCGAAACGATCGATCATCCCGCGCGTGGCGGCGTCGGGGACGGCGCGGGCGGCAGACGCCGCGCCCTCGGACAAAAGGCATAGGACCAAAGGCTTAGCCATAAGTTCCCGGTGCCGGCGGGAAGATAAACAGGCTTGCCCAAACGCTGCCCTGCGCCCACGATGATCCGGGGAGAGCGGAGCATGATCAGGGCAATCACGGGTTTTCTGGTCGCGGTCCTGCTGCTGGCGACACCGGTGTGGGCGCAGCGGGCGGCCGATCCGATGCTGATCCGCGCCGCCGTGCTGCGTGTCGATGCGCAGACGCTGCGCCCGATCTCGCGGCTGGAACTGCCGACGGCCGACCTGGGTTTTGCGGGCGCGCGGCTGGCGATCGAGGATAATGACACGACCGGTCGCTTCATGGGTCAGGATTTCGAAGCCCAAGAGGTCGCAACCGGCCCCGACGGGGCGAATGCGGCGCTGGACAGCCTGATCGGCGCCGGCATTGCCTTCATCGTCGTGCTGGCCGACGACCAGACCACGCTGGCACTGGCCGACCGGGCCGGAGACAGGGCGACGATTTTGAACGCCCGCGCGCGCGGCGACGCCCTGCGCGGCGCGGATTGCCGGGCGAACATCATCCATGTCGCGCCCAGCCATGCGATGATCGCCGACGCCCTGGCGCAGTTCCTGATGTGGAAGAACTGGCCGCGCTGGTTCCTGGTCGAGGGCAGCCATCCCGCCGATACCGATCTGGCCGACGCCTACCGGCGCGCGGCCTCGAAATTCGGTGCGAAGATCGTCGAAACTCGTGTCTATGAAGATACCGGCGGTGCAAGGCGCACCGATTCCGGGCATGTGCAGGTGCAAAAGCAGATGCCGGTCTTCACCCAGCGGGCGCCGGCCTATGACGTGATGATCGCGGCCGACGATTCGGATGTCTTCGCCCCCTATCTGCCCTATCAGACCTGGGATCCGCGGCCTGTCGCCGGATCCGTCGGGCTGGTGCCGCGAACCTGGCATCCCGCGATGGAGGCCTGGGGCGCGAGCCAGTTCCAGAACCGGTTCGAGGAACTGGCAGGCCGCCCCATGCGCGAGGTCGATTACCAGACATGGCTGGCACTGCGCATGATCGGCGAGGCGGCGACGCGCACCGGCTCGGCCGATCCGGCGGTTCTGCGCGACTTCCTGCTGTCCGACCGCTTCGAGGTCGCCGGCTTCAAGGGGCAGAAGCTGACCATCCGCGACTGGGATCAGCAGCTGCGCCAGCCGATCCTGCTGACCACCGGCGATCTGATGGCCTCGGTCAGCCCGCAGGGTCAATACCTTCACCAGGTCAGCCAGCTCGATACCCTGGGCATCGACCGTCCCGAAACCGAATGTTCGTTCTGAAAGAGGCGCCATGCGATATCTTCCGACCCTCGTCCTGTGCCTGGCCGCAGCCCCGGCGATAGCCAACCGCGTGTTTGTCACCAACGAAAAAAGCAACGACGTCACGGTGCTGGACAGCGACACGCAGGAGGTGATCGGCACCTATCCGGTCGGCAACCGCCCGCGCGGCATCACCATCAGCCCCGATGGCACGAAATTGTATGTCTGCGCCTCGGACGACGATCTGGTCCGGGTCTTCGACCCCGAGACGATGGAGGAATTGTATACGCTGCCGTCGGGGCCGGACCCGGAACTGTTCGTTCTGCACCCGTCGGGCAACCCGCTTTACATCGCCAACGAGGACGACAACCTGGTCACGGTGATCGATACGCAAACCCGCAAGGTGCTGGCCGAGATCCCGGTCGGGGTCGAGCCCGAGGGGATGGGCGTCAGCCCGGACGGGAGGGTGGTGATCAACACCTCCGAAACCACCAACATGGCGCATTTCATCGACACCGAAAGCTTTCAGATCTTTGCCAATGTGCTGGTGGACAGCCGCCCGCGCTTTGCCGAATACAATCGCGACGGAACCAAGCTTTATGTCAGCGCCGAGATCGGCGGCACGGTCAGCGTCATCGACCCGTCCACCCAGCAGATCATCGACAAGATCGGATTCGAGATTCCCGGTGTGCTGCCCGAAGCGATCCAGCCGGTCGGCGTCCGCGTCACCGATGACGGCAGCAGGGTCTTCGTGGCGCTTGGCCCCGCCAACCGCGTGGCCGTGATCGACGGCAAGTCCGACGAGGTGCGGGATTACCTGCTGGTCGGCCAGCGTGTCTGGCAGATGGCCTTCACGCCGGACCAGAAATACCTGTTCACCACGAACGGCAACTCCAACGACGTCTCGATCATCGATGTGGCCAGGGAAAAGGTCGTCAAGTCCATTCCCGTGGGTCAGCAGCCCTGGGGCGTGGTGATCGCGCCCGGCCCGCATTAGCCCAGAGAAAAGGAAAGGCAGAGAATGAAGCCGAATCCGACCCGCCTGTTGGCGATCCTGATGGCCGCTGTCCTGACGGGCGCGCCCGCCATGGCGCAGGACGCCGTTCCTGCCGCAGATGCCCCGGCCGGGGAATCCCGGTCCGGGCCGACCGCCCCCGAAGATGGCGACGACGATGACGCGGCACCGACGGACGCGGCCGCCGGCATCCACGAGGCGAAGGGCAAGTTCGATTACGGATTGGCGGGGCTTCTGTCCTCGGACAACCGCGCCGATCTGGCGCCGCTGACGATGGCTGCCGGACAGCCGGTCGCAAGCGGCGATTACACGCTGTCCTCGGGCGGGTATTACCGGATCGACATCAACGCCGATGGCAGTCAGGAACTGGGCCTGTCGGGCGGCGATTTCTTTCGCGCGATCTGGGTGAACGAAATCGTCGTGAACGGGATCGAGATCCGGCCGACGGGCGTGCACAGCCTTGAATTCGACGAGGCCGGCACCGCCTCGATCAGCTTCGTGGCCATTCTGCCGGGCCGATACACGCTGTCCATTCCCGGTGCGCGCGGGGACACCCAGCGGGCCGTCTTCACCATCCGGTAGGGGCTTTCGTGACCGCCGCACTGGACATCGACAGGGTCAGCCATTCCTTCGGCAGCGTCGCGGCGCTGACCGACGTGTCGCTGCACGTGCCGCGCGGCGGCTTTACCGCGCTGCTGGGGGTGAACGGGGCGGGCAAGACGACCCTTTTCTCGCTGATCACCCGGCTCTACGACAATACTTCGGGCACCATCCGGGTTGCCGGCCACGATCTGCGCCGCGCGCCGCGGCAGGCCCTGGCGCGGCTGGGTATCGTGTTTCAAAGCCGCGCGCTGGACGCCGATCTGAGCGTGCGCCAGAACCTTGCCTACCACGCCGCGTTGCATGGGATCGGCCGGGCCGAGGCACGGGTGCGCATCGCCGAGGTTCTGGATCAGGCCGGCCTGACCGACAAGGGCGGCGACCGGGTCAGCGCCCTGTCGGGCGGACAGACCAGGCGGGCCGAAATCGCCCGCGCCCTGATTCACCGCCCCGATATCCTGCTGCTGGACGAGGCGACCGTCGGCCTTGACGTGAAATCGCGCGCCGAGGTGCTGGCCCTGACCCGCCGGCTGATCGCCGAACAGGGCGTCTCGGCGCTGTGGGCCACCCACATCATGGACGAGATCCAGCCCGACGACGATCTGGTGATCCTGCATCAGGGCCAGATCCTGCGCCGGGGCCGCGCCTCGAACATTGCCGGCCGGCAAGGACTGACCCAGGCCTTTCTGAGCCTGACCGGCACCCCGGCATGAGCGGCGACCGCGCCTTCCCGGCCGCGGCGTGGGCGACGGCCTTTCTGGGCATCGCCCGGCGCGAGACGCTGCGCTTCGTCAACCAGCGCGGCCGCTTCCTGGCGGCGCTGGTGCGGCCGCTGGTCTGGCTGTTCATCTTCGCGGCCGGGTTCCGCGCCGTCCTTGGCTTGTCGATCACGCCGCCCTATCAGACCTATGTGCTCTACGAGGTTTACGTGACGCCGGGACTGTGCGCGATGATCCAGCTGTTCAACGGAATGCAATCCTCGCTGTCGATGGTCTATGACCGCGACACCGGCGCCATGCGGACCCTGCTGGTCAGCCCGTTCCCGCGCTGGTTCCTGCTGGCCTCGAAACTGGTTGCGGGGGTCCTGGTTTCGATCATCCAAGTCTATACCTTCCTGGCGATCGCATGGTTCTGGGACGTGCAGCCGCCGCCCTGGGGCTATCTGGCGGTGCTGCCCGCGCTGATCCTGTCGGGGCTGATGCTGGGGGCGATGGGGCTTTTCCTGTCCTCGACCATACGCCAGCTGGAGAATTTCGCGGGCGTCATGAACTTCGTCATCTTCCCGATGTTTTTCGCCTCCTCCGCGCTCTATCCGCTGTGGCGGATGGGCGAAAGCTCGACCCTGCTGCACGACATCTCGGCCGTGAATCCCTTTACCCACGCGGTCGAACTGATCCGCTTCGCGTTGTATCTTCAGGTGAACTGGCTGTCCCTGGCGGTGGTCCTTGGCTTTCTGGCGGGGTTCTTCGCGGGGGCGGTGTTCATGTATGATCCGTCAAAGGGCCTTTGGGCCCGCAGAAAGGGAAAAGCATGAAAATCCTTGCGGTCCTGATCGCCTGTCTGGTCGCCGGCCCCGCCCTGGCGGCCAGCGGGACCGATCCGACATGGCCCTGTATCCAACCCAAACAGCCGCGGCTTTCGCTGGGTCAGGTCTGGGCCGGACCGGTGCCGGACCAGGCCGTGCTGAGCCTGGCGGCGGATCCCCGGATCGCGGATCTGGCCGATCGACTGGAACAGCGTCGCCTGCCGATCGAGCAGGCCGAAAAGGACATCGCCGATTTCGCCCGGGATGCCGATGCGGCCCGGCTGACCGCGCTGATGCAGGCCATTTTCGACCGGATCGAATCCGAGCGCAGCGCGCTGATCGCCGGGATCGCGCGCTATGGTCAAAAACAGGTCGCACTGGCGAAGATGATCGAGGATCGCCGGAGCCGGATGGCCCGGCTGGAGGCCGAGGAAAATCCCGACTTCGATGCCATGGACGCCGAGGAAAAGGCGCTGGACTGGGATCAGCGCATCTTCACCGAACGCCAGAAATCGCTGACCTATGTCTGCGAAACGCCGGTAATCCTGGAGCAGCGTGTCTTTGCCCTGGCCCGCGCCATTGCCAGCCATCTGCCGTGATCGGCGGCGGCGCCGTTTCAGGCGGCCTGCGCTGCGGGTGAAAGTCGCGAGGGCGCCTCGCGAACAGGCAGGTGGATCAGGGCACTGAAGGCGCCGACGCCGACGCCCACCCACCAGACCAGTGTGTAATCGCCATAGATGTCGTACATCGTCCCGCCCAGCCAGACCCCCAGAAACGAGCCGATCTGGTGCGACAGGAAGACAAAGCCGTAAAGCGTTCCCATATAGCGCAGACCGTAGAGATGCGCGACCAGGCCCGAGGTCAGCGGAACCGTCGCCAGCCACAGCCCGCCCATGACCAGCGAGAAGGCGACCACGCTGGCCGGGGTGATCGGCGCCAGAATGAAGGCGGCCGCGGCGATGGTGCGCAGGGCATAGATCCCCGCCAGAAGGTATTTCCGACTGTATCGGTTGCCCAGCCAGCCCGCGAAGATCGAGCCCGCGATATTGGCCAGCCCGATCAGGCTGATCGCCGCCGCGCCAAGCGCCGACGTGGTGGTGATGCCGATGCTGGCCAGCGTGCCCAGCGGCGAGATCGGGCCGGACATGCCGGTGATCATGGCGGGAAAATGCGCGGTTATGAAGCCAAGCTGATAGCCGCAGGAGAAAAAGCCGGTGAAGATCATCAGATAGGACGGATCGCGGAAGGCGCGGCGCAAGACGCCGCCCATGCTCTCCTCGATCTCGCTGCGAACGGCGGGGCGGCCGCCGCCCAGCATCGGCAGGAACAGCAGCGTCGTCAGCACGATCACGCCGAATATCATGAACACGGATTGCCACGGATAACGGCCCAGAAGCATCTCGGCCAAAGGTGCCCCGAAGACCTGCCCGGCCGAACCCGCAGCCGTGGCGATGCCAAGCGCGAGACTGCGGTTGGCGTCGCTGGCGGCGCGGCCGACCACCGCAAGGATGACACCGAAACCCGTTCCCGCGATGCCGAAGCCGACCAGTATCTCCAGCAGCTGCATCGTCGCGGGCGTGGTCGCGTAGGCGCTGAGGATCAGCCCCGTGGAATACAGCAGCGCGCCAAGGATGACCGCCGGCCGGTCGCCCCAGCGTTCGGCCATGGCGCCGAAGATCGGCTGGCCGATCCCCCAGGCCAGGTTCTGGATCGCGATGGCAAGGCTGAACTCGGCGCGCGGCCAGCCGAATTCCGCGCCGATCGGTATCTGGAAGACGCCGAAACTGGCCCGCAGCGCAAAATTGATCAGCAGGATCAGCGAGCCGCCGACCAGGATCGGGGTGAAAAGGCGGGCCGACATCGACATGGCGATAACCCCTGCGGCAAGTTCTCGCCGCAGCGTTGCGGCCTTTCGCCGAAAAGGTCAAGATCGCTGTCTGGATGACAGCGATCGGTCCCGGACGCGCGGCTCAGCGCATCACGAATTTCGAATCCGGGATCGAGACGCCCTTGCGCATCTCGCCCAGGATCACCGTCGTCTTCTGGCCGCTGTCGTCGGTCACGATCCATTGCCGCAGTTCGGTCGGACTGGTGAAGACCAACTGGATATTGCCGTATTGCGGATTGGCGGGATCCTGGGCCGTCACCACGGTCGAATTCTTCGCCTCGGCGTAGCCGGTGACCATGTTGGCCCGGCCCAGATCGACGTTCCGGGCCAGGATGATCGACAGCGGGGTTCTGGACAGCGGATATTGCTGCGGACCGCCGTTCGATTTCGGATCGACGACGGTCACGTTGCCGCCCGAGGCCACGACCAGTGTCTTGTCGTTGTTGTATTCGAACCGGACCCTGCCCGGACGGCGGATATACACGGTTCCGGTTGACATCGTGCCGTCCGGATTGACCTGCGTAAAGTCCGAGGTCGCGGTCGTGAGGCCGTTGAGATAGCGAGAGATCTCGTTCAGCGGAATCTTTTCGGCCAAGGCCGGGCTGCCAAGGCCAAGACCAAGAACGAGGAGGGCGGCGGCGGGCGCGAAGGCGAAGATGCGTCTGTTCATGTCGCCAATTCTATCCTTTTCCGTGGCATCTGCACATCACGTCTGGCGGATGGCATCTGCCGCGAACGCTCGCGCCGATGTGACGGTTCCCCGGTACGGCCGCCGCGCTGAACGATGTCAGACCGTCTTGTCCGTCAGCCTTGCGCCGACCGCGTGGGCCAGGTCGCGCGTGCCGGCCCGGCCGCCCAGATCGCGGGTCCTGTGACCGGGCGAGGTCAGGCATTCTTCCAGTGCCGCTTCGATCGCCGCCCCGGCCGCCTGCATCGCATCATCCCCGCGCCGCGCGCCCAGCCAGACAAGCAGCATCCCCGCCGATCCGATCAGCGAGGCGGGATTGGCGATGTCCCGGCCTGCCAGATCGGGCGCCGAGCCGTGCTGCGCCTGCGCCATCGCCATTCTTTCTCCGGCGTTCAGCGACGCCGCAAGGCCCAGCCCGCCTGCCAGTTCCGCGGCCAGATCCGACAGGATGTCTCCGAACATGTTGGTGGTCACGATCACGTCGTAGAGATCGGGCGATCGCACCAGATGGGCGCACATCGCATCGACAAGGCTTTCATCATAGCGCGTGTCGGGATAATCCGCGGCCACCGACCGGCAGCATTCCAGAAACAGACCGTCGCTGACACGCATCACATTCGCCTTGTGAACCGCGGTCACATGTCGGCCCCGTGTTTCCGCCAGCGCGAAAGCCTGTCGCGCGATCCGCATCGATGCGTCGCGGGTGATCCGCCTGAAGGCCAGCGAGACGTCCGGCGTCACCATGATCTCGCCCGGGCCGCGATGAAGGTTGCGGTCGGCGTAGAAGCCTTCGGTATTCTCGCGAACGATCACCAGATCCAGCGGCGTTCCGGCACGCGGGACGATTCCCGCGCGGCTGCGGGCGGGGCGGATATTGGCGAACAGATCCAGTCTTTTGCGCAATTCGCCCGACGGGTTCAGCCCGCCGTCCTCGCGCGTGGGATAGGCATTGTGCGAGACCGGGCCCAGGACGATCCCGTCGCAGCCTTCGATGGCCTTGAACGCCGTTTCGGGAAAGGTGCTGCCGGTCGCCTCCAGGGCGGCGAAACCGACCTCGATCACGCGGAATGCCAGGTCCAGATCAAAGCGGTCGGACGCGGCCTCCAGCACGACGCGAGTCGCGGCGGCGATCTCGGGGCCGATGCCGTCGCCGGGCATCAGGGCAAGGGTGGTTCGTGTCATCGACTTTCTCCGGGCATCAGTCAGACAAGGTCAGCTTTCGCAATCCCGCCACGATCAGCTGGATCGACAGAATGATGAGGATCGCGTCCAGGGCCCGGCGAAAGCCGTGGTCATCGATCCGGTTCAGCAGCAGCTTTCCCGCCAGCGTGCCAAGAAAGCCCGCCGCGATCATCACCGCGACAAAGGCCAGCCAATGCGCGAAGGCAAAGCCCAGCAGGCCGAAGGCCATTGTCTTGACGCCGTGCTGCACCGTCATCAGCGTCGCGTGGGTGGCGACATGGGCATGGCGCGGCAGATTATGCGATTTCGTATAGGTGGCGACGAACAGCCCCGTCGCCCCGAAGAACATGGTCAGAAAGCTGGACACCGCCCCCACCAGCAGCGGCCAGTCGCGCAATCCGCTGGGCGGTCGCCCGATCACCGACCAGATCACGAAACAGCCGACGCCGATCTGCACCCAGGCCGGCGGCAGGCTGACCACGATGGCACCTCCCGCCGCCGCGCCGATGACCGAGCCCGCCGCGAAGGCCGGGATCGCGGGCCAGAAGATCCTGCCGAACGTGATCAGCGCCCGGCCCAGATTCGATCCGATCTGGATCACGCCATGTGTCGGGATCAGCGCGGCGGGCGGCACCAGGATCGCCATCACCGCCAGCAGGACGCCGCCGCCGCCGATGCCGAAGGCCACGGTGATCAGCGAAGCCGCGAAGCTGGTCGCGACAAGGACCAGAAAGACGATGTCGGTCATCCCGTCGGGCAGGAACCATGCGGGGATCATCGCGGGCTTGCCCCTGTGGGCGCAGGTTGTAGCCTGTAGCCCGCCGGATGGGGGCGGCGAGGATGCGCGTGGATTATCTTGGCCTCGAGGCCTTCGTGGCGATCGCGGACCATGGCTCGTTCCATCGCGCCGCCGATTCGCTCAGCCTCAGTCAGGCGGCGCTGTCGCATCGGCTGCGCAAGATCGAACAGGATCTGGGCGCGGCGCTGCTGATCCGGACCAGCCGCGAGGTGTCGCTGACCGCGATCGGCCAGGGGCTGCTGCCCGAGGCGCGGGCGCTGCTGAAGGCGTTGCAGGATACCTATGAATCCGTGCGGACCGGCGCGCAGCGGAAGGCCAGGCGGCTGGCCTTTGCCTGCCTGCCCTCGATCGCGAATGTGCTGCTTGGCGGAGTGCTGGACAGAATGGCGGCGCGCCGGCCCGAAATCTCGTTCGAGGTGCTGGACATCCCCGTCGCGCAGATTTCCGAGGCGGTCAGAAGCGGCGAGGCGGAATTCGGCGTGACCATCATGTCGGCCGAACTGGCCGACCTGCGGCTTCGTCCCTTGGTGGACGAAGAATACCACCTGTTCGTGCGCCACGATCATCCCCTGGCCGGCAAGCCTCATGTCGGTCTGCCGGATCTGATCGGTCCCAGGCTGGCCAGGATCCGGTCGCAATCGAAGAACCGGCAATTGCTGGACGCGGCCTTCGGCGATCTGCGCGACCACCTGCACTGGCATTTCGAGGTCCAGAACGCGACCATGGCAATGCGCCTTGTCAATGCGGGCGTGGCGCTGACCATCCTTCCGCGCAGCGCCATCGGCATGGCGCCGGCCTCGCTGGTCGCGCTTCCCTTTCACGGAGTCCGGCTGCAGCGCACGCTGGGCATCGTGTCGCGGCGCGCGGTTCCGATCTCGGGCCAGGCCAGCGAATTGCTGGGCCTGATCACGGCCGAGATGCTGGAACGGTTTTCGGCCCATGTCGATGTCAGTTCCGATCGCGCGTCCAGACCGCGGGATTGACCATGTCGAAGGGCTCGCCCCGCGCATGGGCGTTCACCAGATCGTAGATCTGGCCGAACTGCCGGTCCAGTTCCTCGCGGGTGATGAAGCCGATATGGGGGGTCGGGATGACGCCGGGATGGGACAGCAGCGGGTCGGCCGGGTCGGTCACCGGCTCTTGCGGGAACACGTCCAGCGCGGCGCGTTCGATCCGCCCCGCCTCCAGCGCCTGCAAGACCGCGCCCTCGGCGATCAGCCCGGCCCGCGAGGTGTTGATCAGCAGCGAACCGGGGCGCATCGCCATCAGGTCGCCTTGCGTGATCTCGGCCCGCGTGTCGGGCGTCAGCCGCTTGTGGATCGATACCACGTCGGATTGCGCGAAAAAATCCCGCCGCGTGGCGGGCAGGTCCTCGCCATCGGCGGCGGCGCGGTCGCGGCCCTGATCGGATGCCCAGAACCGCACTTCCATGCCCATTGCGCGGGCAAAGCCCGCAACCAGTTTCGCGATCCCGCCATAGCCGTAAAGCCCCAGTCTCTGGCCCGCGACGTTGCGGCCCAGCGGCGCGGCGCCCTGCCAATGCCCGGCCCGGGCCGAGGCGATCTGGTCGGGCAGATAACGCAGCCCCGCGATCACCAGCCCCATGGTCAGTTCCGCCGTGGATCGCGATGCCCCGTCGCGTGCCTTTCGGGCGCAGAACAGGATGCCGGCGCGGGTCAGCGCATCGGCATCGACATGGCCATGCTGCCCCCGCATCGCGATCAGCCGGGGACCGCCCTGCAGCCGGGCGGCCAGAGAGGCGGTCACCGCCGTCCGGTCGCGAAACAGCACGACCGCATCGGCATCCGACAGGCGCCGGGCCAGAACCTCGTCATCGGCGGCGCGGTCGGTCCAGATCGTGACCTCGTGGCCGGCCAGCAGCCCGAACGAGGGCAAGCCGCGCAGGCTGTCATACCAGTCGTCAAGAATATGGACCTTCACAGGAATGCCTCGATCGCGACAGGGTGTTCGGTTCCGCTATGGCCGTCGGGATGGGCGCGCCGGATGACCGGCGATGCCACCATGTCGGATACCGGAACGTCGATCAGCATCGGTCCGCGCCGGGCGGCAAACCGCTCGACGATGCCGGGCAGCGCCGACAGGTCGTCGACACGGTATCCCGCGATGCCGAAACCGCGCGCGATCGCGGCCAGATCGGTCCGGCCGAAGACCGCGCCGGCATCCGACAGACCCTCGTGGCGCAGCTTGTGGATCTCGGATCCGTAGGCACCGTCGTTCAGCACGCAGATCAGGATATCCAGGCCGTGGCGGCGGAGTGTCTCCAACTCCTGAATGTGCATCAGCACCGATCCGTCCCCGTCGAGCAGGACGATCCTTTCGCCCGGCCGCGCGGCGGCAACGCCCATCGCATAGGCGATGCCGTTGCCGATCGCGCCGAATTCGCGGATGGTCAGAAAGCGGTCCCAGGGCCGATCCATCTGCGCGAAGAAGAACGAACAATGGCCCGATGAATTGACCATCTGCCAGTCCATCGGCAACACCTTGTCCAGCACCGAGACCACATCGCGCGGATCCAGCAGGCCCGGCTGGGCCGGGAATGTCGCGGTATCGGCGGGCGTCGTCGCGATGGCATCGGCCAAGTCCGCGCTGCGCCAGCCCTGCCGTGGCGAGGCGCGGCGCGCCAGCGCCTGCGCCGCCAGCCGCGCATCCGATCGCAGATGCCGTTCGGCAGCCACCATGCCCTGACTGACCGCGCGGGGCGCGGTGTCGATCTGCACGATGCGGGCCTTGGGGAACAGCTTGCCCTTGTCCAGGTTGTGCTGGGTCAGGCTGCATCCGAAAGCCAGGACCAGATCGGCCTGGGCAAACAGCGATCGGGCCAGCGCGGTCGAGAAGCCGCCCGCAATGCCCAGCGAGAAGGCATCGCCGTGAAACAGGCCGCGCGCGGGCAGGGTCGTGGCCATCAGCGCGCCGATCCGGTCGCCCAGATCGCGGCAGGATGCGGCGGCATCGGCATCGGCGGCACCAAGACCGGCCATGATGACGACACGCCGGGCCGCGTCGATTTCCGCCAGCAGCGCATCCAGATCGTCGCTGCCGGGGGGAATCGGCCCCGTTCGCGGCATGATCTCCGCCGATGGCCGGGGCAGGCATGCCGGCGGCGCGATCTGCCTGGCCTGCAGATCGAAGGGCACGCCGAGGACGACGGGGCCGCGCGTCTCTTTCGCCTCGACAAAAGCGTCGCGGATCGCCTCGGCCATGCGCGGGACGTGGTGCAGAGCCCGGTAGCGGGCCCCGGTCGCGGCGATGAAGGGCGCCTGGTCGATGGCCTGGTTGTACCATGCCGCGCCCAGCGGCGCCTCGCCCGCGAAGATGACCAGCGGCAGCCGGGCGCGCGCGGCGGCGGGCAGGGCGGTCAGGACCTGCGTCAGCCCCGGCCCGCAGGTCACGGTCGCGACACCGACCCGGCCGGACTTGCGCGCAAAGGCGGTCGCGGCGGCCACGGCGCAATGTTCGTGGCGGACATAGGTCATGGCGACCCCGCGCCCGGCAAGCGCGGTGGCCCAGTTCATGTTGGCATCGCCCAGCAGCGCAAAGCAGGTATCGACCCCTTCGGCGACGAAGCAATCGGCCAGATGTTCGAACAGATGCATCCTCAGCGCGTCCAGATGGTCGCCGGAATCAGGACCTCGCCCCGTGCCAGCAGGCGCGCGGTGCGGACCACCCCGGCCGACCGGATCGCGACCGCATCGCCATCGCGCCGGAAATCGACCAGCACATCGAAGGTCCCGGTGGCGTGTTCGATGCCGATATTGACGGGCGATGGCCCCCGCGCGGCCGAATCCACCAGGCCGTCGGCCACGGTGCCGGGCGTGATCGCGCAGGCGGCGATGCATTGCGCGCCGGTCACCGCCATCGAGGGATGGCAGGACCACGGCATGAAATAGCGCGCGGCGATGGTGCCGCCATGGCGCGGTGCGGCCAGCAGGGTGATCTTGGGCGTGACCGATTGCGACACGTCGCCAAGGCCCATCATCCGCCCGGCCTTGAGGCGGATCGGCTCCACCCGGTCATAGAAGTCGCGCCTTTCGTCCAGCTCGGCCTGGCTTTCATGGCCGGTCAGGCCGAAATCCGCCGCCCGCGCCATCATCACCGGCATGGCGACATCCATGCAGGTCACCTCGATCCCGTCGATGACGTCGCGCAGCCTGCCGGTGGGCAGCAAGGCGCCGGTGACCGATCCCACCGTTTCCATGAAGCCAAGCGCGATCGGCGCGGCACTGCCGGGCACGCCGGCGATTTCGGTGCTGCCGCCATATCGGACCTGACCGCCCGGCGTCTGGATCCGCGCCTCGACCACCGCGCCGGTATTGACCGCGTGGATGCGCACGACCGTCTCGTCGTCCCGCGCCGCGATCAGACCCATCTCGATCGCGGCGGGACCGACGCCCACGAGGATGTTTCCGCAGGTCGGGCGGTAATCGACCTCGCGCCGGTCGACGGCGACCTGCGCGAAGTAATAGTCGATATCGCAATCGGCGCGTTCCGACGGCGACAGCATCGCGACCTTGGTGGTGACGGCGTTGCCGCCGCCGATGCCGTCGATGTTCAGCGGATGGCCTGCGCCGACGATGGCCATCAGCACCTGCGACAGCGTCTGCTGGTCCTGCGGCAGATCGCTGCGGCGAAGATAGGGTCCGCGCGAGGTGCCGCCGCGCAGGAAATGATAGGGGATCGCGGTTTGGCTCATCTGGGGTGCCTCAGGTCAGGGGCCAGGGAAGGTCGGAAAGCGTCTGCAGGTATCCCGGCGGCAATTCGCGCCCCAGAAAGCCCGCAAGCCCGGTGATGAAGGCAAGCCCGATGGCGGTGGCCAGCAGCGTGCCCGGCCAGCCAAAGCGACCCCGGACCCGGAAGAAGGCCAGCAGAAAGATCGCCAGCGCGATGAACAGCCCGAACACGAAGGTCATCGCGACCAATGCCCCGAACCATGTCAGCGTCGACCACAGGCCGTGCGGTGCCTCGCCCTCGGTCCCGCATTCGAGGTCGATGAAGACATCGTCGGTCGCGGGCGTCATCGCCATCCGGGCCAGCAGCAGCAGCGCGCCCGCCAGCGTCACCAGGCCGATGGTCAGCGGAAAGACCCGGTCCTGCAGGCGGCTGACGCCCCAGGCATCCAGCGTCGCGATCGCGACATAGGCGGTGACGATGCCCAAAAAGATCAGCGGCGCGGTCTTGGTGCTGGTCGGCGCCTCGATATTTTCGCGGATGTTCTTGGACGCCCGGATCCCCACGATGACCGAGACGATTGTCAGCACCAGCAAGGTGATCGTGATCGGCGACAGCAGGTAATCCCAGCCGGCTTCGGACGAGCGACGAAACCGGGCCCCGGCGATCTGGAAAGCCTGGTTGACGAAGATCTCGGACTGGTTGCTGAGGACGAAACCGATGAGGAAGGCCGGCCGCGAAAAGTCGAACCGCCGCAGCAGGATACCCAGGATGCCGATGCCGACCAGCGCCGCAAGATCCAGCGCCGACTGACGCGACTGGAAAGCCGCGAAGGCGATGATCGTGAACAGATAGGGCGCGATGATGGTAAAGCGGATCGTCGTCATCCGCGCGATCCATTTGGACAGCAGGATGCACAGCCCCGCGCCGATCACGTTGGCCAGCGCCAGCGACCAGACGATGGTGTAGGTGATGTCCAGATTGTTGCGCACCATCTGCGGTCCCGGCGTCATGTTCAGCAGCGCCAGACCGCCAAGAAAGATCGCCATCGACCCCGATCCGGGGATGCCGAAGATCAGCGTGGGCACCAGCCCGCCGCCCTCTTTCGCGTTGTTCGAGCTTTCGGGCGCGATCACCCCGCGAATGTCGCCCTGGCCGAACTGCGACTTGTCTTTTGCCGTCTGCACGGCCGATCCGTAGGCCAGCCAGTCCACCACGGATCCGCCCAGACCGGGAATGACACCCACGATCACGCCGATCACCGCGCAGCGCAGCGACAGCCAGCGATGGGTCCACCAGTCGCGCACGCCCTGCGTCCAGCCGTCGCCCAGCGTCCCGCCCTCGGCGATGGCCCTGTCCTGCCGCAGAAGCGAGACGATCTCGGGCACCGCATAGATGCCAAGGCCCACGATCACCAGTTGGAAGCCATCGACCAGATAGGGCAGGTCATAGGTGGACATGCGCAGGCTGCCGCCGGCTGGGGCGGCGCCGATGGTGCCGAACATCAGCCCCAGCCCGGCCGCGACCACACCTTTCAGCGGCACACGACCGGCAAGGATCGCGACCATCGACAGGCCGAGGATCGTGATCATCAGCATTTCGGGCAGGCCGAATGCAAGGATCAGCGGCCGGGCGATCAGGATGAAGAAGGTCAGCACGATCGCGCCGCACAGACCGCCGAACAGCGACGAGGCGAAGGCCGCCGACAGCGCGCGCGCGGCGTGACCCTGTTTGGCCAGGGGAAAGCCGTCCAGCACCGTCGCCTGGCTGGCGGATGATCCCGGTATGCCCAGAAGCACGGACGAGAACGTGTCCGAGGTCGGAATGACCGCGATCAGCCCGATCATCAGCGCCAGCCCCGAGACCGGTTCCATCCCGTACATGAAGGGCAGCAGCAGCGCGAGCCCGGCGATGCCGCCCAGTCCGGGAAGCACCCCGATCGAGAGGCCCAGCAGAACGCCTCCGACAAGATAGACCAGCTGCATCGGTTGGAAGATCAGGGCGAAAGCCTGACCCAGACTGGGCAATGCCTGCAGGAAGGTCTCCACGACGCTCTCCGTTTGCTGGGGAAAATCGGCGCCGCCCGTCCATCGGCGGGCAGCGCAGGCTGGCAGAAGACGCCGGCCATCACTCCAGGGTGATGTCGTAGTCCTCTTTCAGCCAGTCGAGAACGTATTGCTTGGCTTCAGGCGTGATCGACGTGGCCTGTTTGGTCGCCTCGACCGCCGCATCGCCCACAAGCTGCGGATAGGCGCCCAGAACCTCGACCGCGCGATCCTTGAAGTCTTCGGCAGTGGTGATTTCGCGCAGCGCCTTGACATAGGTATCGACCACCTCCTGCGAGGCCGAGGATGGCAGGAAGATGGTTTTCTGGTTGGCAAAGCCCGCGACGAAGAATGCCTTGTAGGCGTCCCAGGCCACACCTTCGGTTTCGCATTCCGCCGTCGCCTCGCAGACTTCCTTGAAGCTGGGCAGGTCCGGGAAGGTCGGGTCGCGGACGATATTGCCCTGTTCGTCCAGCGCGCCCCAGGTAAAGATCGGCACCGCCAGTCCGTCATCGACCAGCGGCTGCACGTTGGCCAGATAGGCCGCCGAGGTCTGGTAATCGATATTGGCCTCGCCACGTTCGAACATCAGCCGCCCATCACCGCGCCCCTCGACGCCAAAGACAGGATCGACCTGCATTCCCAGCATCTTGAAGGCCAGCAGCGGCACCAGATCCAGCGTCGTGGCCCCCTGGCTGCCATACAGATACGGCTCGTCCTTCAACTCGTCCATGTCGCCGTCGAACCGTTCGCCCAGATCCGGCGGCAGATAGACCACGCCGCCGGTGGCCGAAGCCAGGACCGGCTGCCAGTCCCGATATTCATAGCGGACGCGCGGATCGCCCAGAAGATAGGGAAACTTGGTCGATCCCGAATCGCCGAAGATGGTCAGCCCGTCGCCCTCATCCTGCTGGCCCTGAAACCAGTTCGCGCCCTCGGTCGAGCCGGCGCCGGGACGGTAGCGCACGACCACGGTCGGCGCGCCGGGCAGCGCCTCGGACAAGAGCGGCGCGTAGAAATTGGCCCATTGCGCCGATCCGCCCGATTCCGAAAAGGGAATGGTGTATTCGACCGTCTTGCCGTCGAAGGATTGCGCGGCGGCGGTCTGCGCCGCTGCGGCGACCGCAGCCGCCGCCATCGCCGTCAGAATGAACGAACGTTTCATGAATTCCTCCCGTTGGTATGCGCGCCTCTCTCTCCTCCGGCGCGCTGATTTTCCGGCTGCATGGCACCCGGTCTGACGAGAATGGCAAGGCCCGTGCAATAACTCAAACGCAATTAAGGAAATGTCGGATGCATGAAACTTATTCCTTGCGTCGCGACGGACGGCAAGCGGATGGGCGATGGACGCCGCGGATCGCGACGCTGCCCGGACACCCCGGACGGTCTCAATCCTCCAGCAAATCGGTGGCCGGGTTGTCCGCGATCTCGACATCGGCGTAATAGCTTTGCGCCTGGTTGACCGATCGGTGCAGCGACAATTGCATCGCCGCGACCAGCGGCGCGCCCTCCAGCGCGGCCTGGGTCAGAAAGCCCGCGCGCAACCCGTGGGCGCTGGCGAAATCGGGGGGGTAGCCGGCCAGTTCCAGCCGGTGTCGCACGATCAGCCGGAAACCGTCGGCCGACAGCCTTCGGGGCAGCGGGCGGTCGGCCAGGCTGACCGGGCGGAACAGCGGCCCGTCCTTGATCCGGGCCGCGGCGATCCAGGCCATGACGGCGCGGGCCGCGCGGCCCTTCAGGGGCAGGCGAGGGGCGGTCTCGGGTCCGGTGGTCTTGGTGGTCAGAAGGCGGATCCGCAGCAGGGCCTTGTCCTGAAAGTCGCGATCGTCGATGTCGTCGCGGTTCAGCGCCACGATTTCCGACCGTCTCCGACCGCCCGAGGCCCAGCCCAGCATCAGCGCGGCACGGTCGCGCATGCCGCGATGGCTGTGGTCGCAGCTGGCCAGCATCGCCTCCAGCACGGCGCGGGTGATCGGGTTTCCCGACTTGGGCGCACGGGGCCGGGCAGCGGCGCGGCGGGCGCGGCCGCGCGCCTGCGCGACCAGCGGCGCGTCGAAGGGCGAAGGCAGGTTCTTCATCCGGTGAAAGGCGCGCCAGCTGGCGATGCGGCGATCCAGCGTGGATGGCGCCGGACAGGCAAGGCTGCGGCGCAGACCGGCAGCGATCAGCGTATCGGCGGCCTGCCGCGCGGGGCCCTGTGCCGTCGACAGGTTGGCGGCGTGATCCAGAACGAAATGCAGGGCGACCGTCTCGGCCTCGGGCCAGGACAGGTCGTCGGCAAAGCGGGCCAGCTTCCAGGCGGCGATATAGGCAAGGTCGCGTTCCCAGGCGCGCAGCGTGTTTTCAGGCGTGCCGCGACGATAGAGTTCGGCCAGCGCGGCCTCGTCGGCGGAAGACAGCGAGAAGGGCGCGAGAGGCAGATCCATGGACGCGAGAATGCGGTGACGCATGGGACGCGTCAAGAATGCGATGAGGGGGCCTGTCGCGGGCGGCGGGGCAATTTCGGTCGGGGCCGAAGCGATCCGCATGCAATTTCTTTCGTGCCGATCCTATCTGATTCTTGTCAGCGGGTGAGTGATTCCTAACAGACAGAATCTTGCGGCCGCGCGACCGGCGTGATCCAAAGCGTCTGGAAATCTGCCCCGGTGCCAACGGTCAATGCCGATCGGAGGATTTTCGGTCTCACATATCAGCAAAAACCGGGGTTACCGGGGGTCAAGCCATCTCCGGTCACATCATTCGGGCGCTTCTCGTCCTGGCGATCTTCCGGAAGATATTGATCATTATTCCATTTCCGGCAATCCTGGCCATATCCTGGCCA
>NZ_DHXG01000100.1:0-685 GCF_002413585.1 Paracoccus sp. UBA5162 | reverse complement strand
GGGTCGTCGCGGGGTTTCGGCGCCCGTCGGCATTCAGGACTGGAGAAAGACATGCCTTCACATCTTGCGACAATCGCGATCCTGCTTGCGGCGGGCATCGCATCGCCATCTCTCGCTGACGGCTTGGGTCGGGGCCTGGACGGAAAGTTGGCACCGGGCCTTGCCATGCCGGAAATGGACGCGGCCAAAGGCCGCCTGTTGTTCGGATCCAAGGGTTGTGTCGTCTGTCATTCGATCAACGGGATCGGCGGCGAGGACGCTCGGGCTTTCGGCGCCGAATACATGGATGATCCGATGAATCCCTTCGATTTCGCGGCCGCCATGTGGCGCGGGGCCGAACCGATGGTGATGATGCAGCAGGAGGAATTGGGCGGACAGATCGAGCTTACCGGGGACGAACTCGCCTCGATCATCGCGTTCGTCCACGACGCCGATGAGCAGAAGAAGTTCAGTGACCGCGACATACCACAGAACATCCGTGCGCTGATGAAACACTGAAATGTCCGCCGGGGCGAACTTGGCCATCGGACAGGGGAACCGAATGCGGCCTTTGCGCGTCGGGTTCTGTGCCGACGCCATCAAGATCGCGAAAGAGGCCGGGCGTGGGCCACGATTCCTTCGGGATCGTGGCCGACCGCGTTGAAGCAGGTTTCAGACGATGATACCTTGCCTCGTCGCTCGCGCG